>DATEKY010000432.1:0-4349 GCA_035277225.1 Xanthobacteraceae bacterium | reverse complement strand
AAGTCGCACGTCATCTGGCTGCAGGCCTCGCCCGCCGAGCATATGCGCCGCGTGATGGAGCAAGGCGACTTCCGCCCGATGGAGCACAACCGCGACGCCATGAAGGACCTGGTGACGATCCTCGATGCGCGCGCGCCTTTGTATGGACGCGCACATGCCACGGTCGATACGTCGGGGAAGAGCCTGGCGGCGTGCGCGGAGGAGCTGGTGAAGGTGGCGCAGGGGTTGGTGGGGAAGACTTAGGCGCCCCCCCGATCCTCATGCTCGGGAGTGTCGCCGTAGCGCGTCGCAGACACGCGTAAACGCGCTTATGGCGACGCGTCTCGAAGCATGGCGGCAGGCTCGTACTCGTTGCCATTCTTCGAGGCGCCCTCCTTCGCTAGCGCTTCGGCGGGCTCCTCAGAGGATGAGGATTGCCAGGCGGCTTGTCCTCAAATCCTCTCAATGCCGGCGCGGTCGATCACCTCGCTCCATCGCTTGATATCGGCGACGATCAGCTGCATCAGCGCCTGCGGCGACGAGGTCTTCGCCTCGGCGCCGAGCACGCGCAGGCGTTCGCGTACCGCCGTATCGGCGAGCACGTCGGCCGTCGTGGCGCTGAGACGCTCGAGCACGGGTGCGGGCGTCGCGGCCGGGGCGGCCAGCGCAAACCAGGCCGGCGCCGCAAAGCCGGGAAAGCCCTGCTCCGCCACGGTCGGCACCGCCGGGAAAGACGGAAAGCGTTCCGCGGTGCTCACCGCCAGTGCGCGGAATTTGCCCGAGCGGATGTGCTCGATCATCGAGAGCGGCGGATCGACCATGAAATCGATGCGCCGCGCCAGCACCTCGACCACCGCCTGCGCGCCGCCGCGGAACGGAACGTGCGTCAATTTGATCCCGGCGCGCTGCGCGAGCAACTCGGTGATCAGGTGCGGTCCTGAGCCGACGCCGGGCGTGCCGTAGGTGAGGTTGCCGCTTTGCTTCTTCGCCGCCTCGATCATCTTCTCCAGCGTCTGCGCGGGATGATCCTCGTGCGTGGCGATCACGTAAGGCGACTCGGTGAGCTGGCCGATCGGGCTGATGTCCTCGACCGGGCGATAGGGCAGCTTCTTGTACAGCGCGGCGGACGACGCATAGGTGCTGGTCACGAGCGCGATGGTGTAGCCGTCTGGCGCAGCGCGCACGAGCTGCCCCGCTGCCAATGTCGTTCCGGCACCGGGCTTCGACTCGACCAGCACCGGCTGGCTGAGGACCTTCGACAGGCCGTCGGCCGCGACGCGCGCGGTCGCATCGGCTCCACCGCCCGGCGCGAAGCCGTGCAGCATCGTAATCGGCCGCTCCGGCCAAGCCGCGAAAGACTGCCGCGGGATGAATGCGCTCGCCGCCACGCCGGCGAGAAGAGCACGCCTGTCGATCATGACCGCCCCCTCCGGAACGCGCGAGGGTAACACGGTTGCGGTCGGGAGATATGACGGTCTTGCTGCGATCCTCATGGTGAGGAGCGTCGCCGTGGCGCGTCGCAGACGCGCGTAAACGCGCTGATGGCGACGCGTCCCGAAGCAGGGCGGCACGCGCGGTGCTCGTTGCCATCCTGTCGAGACGCCCGGCCTTCGCTAACGGCTCCGCAGGGAACGGCGAATTCACGCACGGTTGCAAAATAAGAATTTCCCCACTTCACATCGCGCAGCGCGGTGCGCCAGCTCGCCGGTCTGCGGACCAGAATTCTCCCGATAGAGGATTTTTCCGTGGAGTCGTTCGGGGGGTCTGTTGCGCCGCAACGAGAACGACGTACCGCCCATTGTGAAGCGGTTTGCCGGCATTCTCAAAGCGATGGCAAAGGATTTCGTCCCACGCCGAGTCGCCTTCGCTGTGCCCGCCGGATCTGTGTCCGTCGATGGTGGGACGTTGCGGGTTCCGCTCGCATGGCTGCACTGCTTTGTGGACAGATTGTCGCAGCGTCAGGGTGCCTGTTAGCGTTTCGCCGCCTCGGCCGCAGCAGCCCGAGGGGAAATGTTGGCTCAACCGTCCACGGCATTGCCGACCGGGCAACGCCGGTAAACGACGGGCACCGACACGGGAGGTGAAACATGCTTGGCATCGCTGGCGGTGCGCCGTTTCCGCGCGCACCGGAATCCACAACGCGCAAACTGTCACGTCTTGGCATCGCAACCTTGCTTGCGAGCAGTGCTCTATGGGTCGCGACCGATGCGCAGGCGCGCACCACGCGAATCCAGATCCTGAACCGGACCATCGCGTTCGGCGGATACTCGTTTCCCGGCGTGGGTCAGTACGAAGTCATCACCGGGATCGCGAGCGGCGAGGTCAATCCGACGAATCCGCAAAATTCGCTGATCACCGACATCCAGCTGGCGCCGAAAAACGCCAACGGCAACGTCGCCTACCAGCACAATTTCTACATCCTGAAGCCGCTCGACCTGAACAAGGGCAATCGGAAGATGATGTACGAGCCGCCGAACCGCGGCGGCAAGACCTATCAGACGCTGAACAACACGCCGAGCGGCGGCAACGATCCGGCAGCACTCACCGATCCCGCGGTGCTGAAGGATTCCTTCCTCTGGACGCGCGGCTACACCACGGTGTGGAGCGGATGGGAGCACAATCTCGGACAGCTGACCGGTTTCACCGCGACGGCCAACTTCCCGGTCGCGCGTGATCCCGGAAACACGACGATCACCGGGCCAAGCTATGAGTACATCGTCACCGGCGGCGCCTCGTTCGCGCTCCAATACGCTGCCGCGTCGGAGACGCAAGGCGCGCCGGACGCCGTCCTGACCCATCGCGTCCATCTCAACGATCCGCCGCAAGTCGTGCCGAACAGCGGCTGGGCCTACACCGACGGGAACCGCACCGCGATCAAGCTGACGACGGGCAACTTCACCAACAACGACATCTATGAGTTCTCCTACATCGCGAAGGACCCGATCGTGAACGGGCTGGGGCTCGCGGCGATCCGCGACTTCAACTCGTTCCTGCGGTACTCGACGCAGGACGACAACGGCACGTCGAACCCGATCTTCGGCTACACCGACCGTATCTACACCGAGACCTCGTCCCAGCCGGGCCGCACGCTGAACGACTTCGTCCATCTCGGCTTCAACGAGGACGAAAACCACAAGAAGGTTTTCGACGGCATGATGCAGTGGATTGCCGCCGGCGACGGCCTCAACATGAACTACCGCTGGTCACAGACCAAGCGCACCAACCGCAATCGCCAGGACCTGCTCTATCTCGAAGGTCTTTATCCGTTCGCCAACGTGCCGACCTTCGACCCGATCTCCAATACCAGCGACTGGCGCTACAAGAGGTGCGAGCAGACCAACACCTGTCCGCTCGCGATGGAGTTCTATTCGGCCAACGAGTACTGGGTGAAGGCGGGCTCGCTGATGAGCACGGATCCGACCGGTACGGAAGACCTGCCGGATCATCCGATGACGCGGCTCTACCTGCTGTCGAGCAAGCAGCACGGCGGCGCCGGCAACCCGACCTCGCGGGGCGCGTGCCAGCAGTTCCTCAACCCGCTCGACTCGGCGGCGGTGCAGCGCGCGTTGTGGATCGATCTGGACGAGTGGTCGACCCGCGGCGTCCGTCCGCCCAATTCGCAAGTGCCGAAGCTGCGCGACGGCACGCTGGTGCCGCCGCTGCCGCAATCGGCGGTCGGCTTCCCGAGCATCCCCGGCGTCACCTACACGGGTCTGAAGACCACCCGGTATCGGCTCAACTACGGGCCGGACTTCTATCAGACCTTCATCCCGACGATAAACCCGCCGGTGATCACGCCGCCCTACGAGGACAATCCGGCGAACGGCCCGATCTATCCGAGCTACGTGCCGAAGACCGACAGCGACGGCAACGACATCGCCGGCATCCGCCTGCCGGAGCTGGTCGTGCCGCTTGCGACCTACACCGGCTGGGCGCTGCGGTCCGGCGCGTGGGCGAACGACGGGTGCGAGGCCTCCGGCCAGTACATCCCGTTCGCCGCAACGATGGCGGCGCGCGTGGCCGCGGGCGATCCGCGTCCGTCGGTGCAAGAGCGCTATCCGTCCTGGGGGCTGTACCGCCAACAGGTCATCAAGGCGGTCGACGATCTGGTGCGCAACCGCTTCCTGATCTGCGACGACACGCAGGACATCGTGAACCGGCTGCTGCAGGCCGGGCTCACTGCCGGCGTCCCGGCGCCTCAGGGCAACCAGAGCGCTGCGTCTCCCGATCCGGTGCCGGCGTGCAACGGACGCATGCCGCCGCGCTATAACTATCACTACGTCTACGAGGAGAACCCGCACTAGGCGGTGATCGTTCGGCCTGTCGAACGGGTGGCGGGCGCAGGCTCGCCACCCGAATTGCATTGCGGC
>DATEKY010000431.1:0-6935 GCA_035277225.1 Xanthobacteraceae bacterium | reverse complement strand
TTCCGGAACGCATTACCGGCTATAATTGCCATGCGCACAAGGGAGAACGAACACCATGGCGGCTCAAGCAATTCCGTTCGACGCGAAGCGTCTCGATCGCCTGATGGACGAGGCCGGGATCGACGTGCTGCTCGCGACCTCGAAGCACAATGTGCAGTACCTGCTCGGCGGGCACCGCGCGTTCTTCTTCGACTACATGGATGCGATGGGCCTGAGCCGCTATCTGCCGGTCATGGTCTATCCCAAGGGCAAGCCCGACAAGGCCGCCTATTTCGGACATCGCCTTGAGAACTTCCAGCACCAGGTGAAGCCGCTCTGGGTCGGCGAGGTGCAGGCCAATTCGTCGGGCGCGCTCGATACGATCCAGAAGGCGACCGACTACGTGAAGCGCTCCGGCGTGCCGGCGAAACGCATCGGCATCGAGACGACGTTCATGCCGATGGACGCGGGCGCCGCGCTGCGCGCCGCGATGCCGGACAGCGAGATCAAGGACGCGCTGGTCGTGCTGGAGCGCCAGCGCCTGCGCAAGTCGCCGGAAGAACTCGCGATGTTGCGCACGGCGTCCGAGAAGGTGATCGACTCGATGATGGCGGTGATCGCCAACCATGGTCCGGGCTCGACCAAGGCCGAGATCGCCGAGGCGCTGCGGCGCGAGGAGGTCAACCGCGGGCTCACTTTCGAGTATTGCCTGATCGCCGCCGGTACCAGCCACAACCGCGCGCCATCCGGGCAGCGCTGGGAGAAGGGCGACGTGCTCTCGGTCGATTCCGGCGGAAATTATCACGGCTATATCGGCGATCTCGCCCGCATGGCGATCCTCGGCGAGCCCGACGCAGAGCTCGAAGACCTGCTCGGCGAGATCGAGACGATCCAGCGCGCCGCGTTCAAGCCGATCCGCGCCGGCGTCATGGGCGGCGAGATCTACGCCGCCGGCGAGGCGCTGCTCGCGAAATCGAAGCAGCACAACAACATGGAATTCCTCGCCCACGGCATGGGCCTCGTCAGCCACGAGGCGCCGCACCTGACCAACGACGGACCGGTGCCCTATACCGACGAGGACGCCTACCGTCCGCTCGAAAGCGGCACGGTGATCTCGGTCGAGACCACGCTGAAGCATCCCGCGCGCGGTTTTATCAAGCTCGAGGACACGGTCGTCGTCACCGACACCGGCTTCGAGATCTTTGGCGAGGGCGGCCGCGGCTGGAACCGCGGCGGCACCGCGTTAAATCAATAGATCAGGACGGCTCGCTCCAGCGCCGCGGGAACAGCGACGCCGGGAAGTCGGCAGCCGAACGGCGCGACGGGCCTTTCGGCTCGTTGAAGCGTTGCCGGTCGCTGTCGTCCGGCTCGACGACGCGGCGATAGAGGTGCCAGGTCGCGTGCCCGAGCACCGGCAACACCACGGTCAGCCCGAGCAGCACCGGGAGCGAGCCGAGCGCGAGCAGCGCCGCGACGATCAGGCCCCAGGCCGCCATCGGGAGCGGGTTCGCCAGCACGGCGCGCACCGAGGTGAGGATCGCGGTCGCGACGCCGACGTCGCGGTCGAGCAGCAGCGGGAACGACACCACGCTCAGCGTCAACGCGAGCACTGCAAAGAGGAAGCCGACGCCGTTGCCGACGATGATCAGGCCCCAGCCGGCCGGCGTGGTGAGCACCTGATGCAGGAAGTCCGACATCGCGGCGGCCGGCGTGTAGCCGAAATAGGCCACGTAGATCGCCTGTGCGATCGCGACCCAGACGAGGAAGATCGCGACCAGCATCAGTCCCAGCACCGCGATCGCGCCGATCGAGGGCGAACGGAACACGTCGAGCGCATGCTTCCACGACACGTCGAGCCCGGCCTCGCGCCGCCGGCTCATCTCGTACAGCCCGAGCGCCGCGAACGGGCCGACCAGGGCGAAGCCGGCTGCGATCGGGAACAGCAGCGGCAGCACGTTCGAGCCGAGCACCATCCGCGCAAGCGCAAGGCCGATGATCGGATAGATCAGGCAGAGGAACACCGCATGGCTCGGCATCGCGAGGAAATCGTCGAACCCGCGCGTGAGCGCGTATTTCAGGTCGGCGAAACCGATTCTGCGGATCTGCGGCGCGGTGACGTTCTCGGTTGCGCCGGTGATGACATGGGCTTGGGGCATAGTCGTCCTCCTTGCACCGCTGTTTTGCCAGCGGCCGCGGGACGACGTGGGCACCCCCCGTTGCCGGTCACGCCGAACGCGACCTGCTGAGCGAAACTATAGCGGACTTTTGCGCCCGTTTCTTCACTTTTTCCGGAGGGCAAAGCCTTCAAGAAACCAAACGCGCCCTGCCGCAAGGCGAGGCGGAACCAGACTGCCGTTGCGTTCGTGCCGGAACGCTAGTTGGTCGGCGGCGGCGCGAAGAAGCAGCGCCGCGACCCGTCCGGCCGCTTGCAGCGCCAGAACGCGCCGTCCGGGCTCGGCTGCGCCTCGCTGTAGGGCACGGTCTCGGCATCGAACAGGCGATAACCTTGTGCCGTCATGCTGACGCTCTGGCCGGGCACGACGAAGCAGTCGCCCGCGCCGCAGCACCATTCGCCGGCGGCGTTCTTGTGGCCGCCGCGCGAGATCCAGCTGTCATGCGCAGGTGCGGCGGTTGCGGGAAGCAGGGAAACGATGACAAGCAGCGAGCGGAAGCAGCGCACCATGGCAAAAGCCCCTTCGTCGTCCCGGCGCGGCAGTCAACGCTCGATACTGTCCTCCCTCTGGCAACATTGTGAACGCTCGCCACGGCGGCTGCCGCGGAACGCCCTGGCGTCTGCGACTCAATCGTTCGACGCGACGAGTATGAAACTCCGGCGGCGGCGCACAAGATCAAAGCACGGTCACACGCCGTTAATTGGGCGGGCGTGGCTGTCTGCTATGCCAGCAGGTTGGCGAATTCCGGGTGCCGGTTGATATAGTCCGCCACGAACGGACAGCGCGGCACCACCTTCAGGCCTTGCGCGCGCACGCTGTCGAGCACGCCGCGCATCATCTGCGAGCCGATGCCGCGTCCGCGCAAGGCGAAAGGCACTTCGGTGTGCGTGATCGTCATCACGCCGTCGGCGAGACGATAGAACGCCAGCGCGTGACCGCCTTCGACGTCGAGCTCGAAACGGTTGTTGGCGGCATTGTGGCGGACGGCTGACACGGCAGGCTCCTTCATGCCTCAAAATGGGCATGCTGCGCGGAATTGCACGGCATGGCAGCCCCGCCGGAATCGACCCTTGATCGCGCAGCGGTCATGGAATCGGATAAGGCGTCGCACCGCCGGGAGCAACTCAATGAAGACCATCGCGTATCTGCTTGGCGTGCTGCTGATCGTCGTCGCGGCGATCTACCTGCTGGTGCCGGCGGACCAGTTGCCGGCGTTCTTCCCCGGCGCCGATGCGGGGCTGCCGCGCATCCGCATGAAGCACGGCTTCGCCTCCGGCGTGCTCGGCATCGTGCTGCTGGTCGTCGGCTGGGTGCTCGGCCGGCGCGCGTGATCCCGAAAAAGCTTGTCCCGGACTTGATCCGGGATGGGTACCGGTTTTCGGACCAAGATCACGCGCAAAAGAGCTACGCGACCATCGACCGCGACAGGCGGCAGAATTCGATCGCGTCGAGCAGCTGTTCGCGCGTGAACGGCTTGTGCAGGCAGCAGGTCGCGCCGCGCTCCATCGCGCTGCGGAAGAAATCCTGCTCGGCGAGGCCGCTGCCCGCCGCGTAGCCGGACATCGCGATGATCGACACGTCGGGCGCGTCCTGTCGCAGGATCGCGATGGTCTCGATCCCGTTCAGGCCCGGCATCACGATGTCGACGATCACCACGTCGAACGTGAACGCCTCGATCGCGCGTACCGCGGTGTGCCCGCATTCGGCGACCACCACGCGAAAGCCTTCCTGGCGCAGCAGCAGTCCGAGCGTATCGCGCACCGCCCGCTCGTCGTCGACCACCAGAATGCGTTCCATCGGCGCCCCTTCCTCGGCCGGCGCGCGTCGACTCAAGGCTCATGAGAGCGACGGAACTTTGAATCACGAAGCGTTGACTCTGTCGAGGGGATAAACCGTTGCGGCCGCGCCGCCGCGCGTGCTTTCTCGCATCCAACCCAACGCATCGGAGGCTTCATGGCCGCGCTCACGCTCTACCACGCTTCGCCGTCGCGCTCGTCCGTCGTGCTGTGGATGCTCGAAGAGGTCGGCGAGCCCTACGACATCCACCTCCTCAGCCTGCAGAAGGAGGAGAACCGCAAGCCGGACTATCTGGCGATCAATCCGATGGGCAAGGTCCCGGCGCTGCGCCACGGCGACACCGTCATCACCGAGCTCGCGGCGATCTGCACCTATCTGGCGGACGCGTTTCCGCAGAAGAAGCTGAACGTGCCGATCGGCACGCCGCAGCGCGGTGTCTATCTCAAATGGCTGTTCTTCGCGCCCGGTTGCCTCGAGCCGGCGGTGATGGACCGCGCGGCGCCGCGCAAGGAGGCGGCGCGCCGCAGCATGCTCGGCTACGGCGACTTCGACACCACGATGGACACCCTCGCGGCCGCGGTGGCCAAGGGACCGTGGCTGATGGGCGAGCAGTTCACCGCCGCCGACGTGGTGATCGGCGCCAACATCCGCTGGGGCATGATCTTCAAGATGATCCCGGAGCGGCCGGAGTTTTCCGCCTACGCGGCGCGGATCGCCGCGCGCCCCGCCGCACAGCGCGCCGAGGCGAAGGACAAGGAGATGGCGGCGCAGAGCGGGTAGGGGTTCGCGCGTAGCCCGGATGAAGCGAAGCGAAATCCGGGTAACTGCGGGAAGCCCCGCATTGCGCTCCGCTCCATGCGGGCTACCCCCGCAGCGCCTCGCCGAACGCCTCGAACAGCTTGCGGTTCACCGGGTTCTGCTGCGGGTCGTATTCGGCGTGCCACTGGACGCCGAGCGCAAAGCCCGGCGCGTCCGCAATGCGGATCGCCTCGATGGTGCCGTCCTCCGCCACGCCCTCGATCACGACGCGTTCGCCCGGGCAGTCGATGCCCTGGCCGTGCAGCGAGTTGACCCGGATGGTCTCGCAGCCGAGCAGCGTCGCGAAGGCGCCGCCCGCGGTCAGCGCGACGTCGTGACGGTCGGCGAAAATCACCAGCGGGTCGGGATGCACCTCGCCGTTCGCGAGCCGCGGCATGCGGTGGTTCATGCGCCCGGGCAGCTCGCGGATCTCGGGATGCAGCGAGCAGCCGTACGCCACCGCCATTTCCTGGAAGCCGCGGCAGATGCCGAACAGCGGCACGCCGCGCTCGACGCAGGTCTGCACCAGCGTGAGCGCCAGCTCGTCGCGGTCGCTGTCGTAGGGCTCGTAGCGCGGATGCGCCTCGATGCCGAAGCGCGTCGGATGGACGTTGGCGCGCGCGCCGGTAAGCAGGATGCCGTCGACCGCGTCGAGCAGGACGTCGATGTCGGTCACGCCCGGCGTCCCGGCAAACATCAGCGGCAGCGCGCCCGCGACCTCGGCGACCGCGCGCAGGTTGCGCTCGCCGACCATCTGGGCGGTCCAGCGGTTGTCGACGAGGTGCGGATTTCCAATGATGCCGACGACGGGCTTGGCCATGCCCCCTACCTAATCAAGCCCGCGAGTCTCGGCAATGCGGGAGTGATTTTCCGGTATGCAAAGGAGCAGCAGCAGATCGGCAAACAGCGCGAGCGGCCACTCAAAGCCGGGTCACGTGCGCCGAGACCGCGAGCCAGCGGCCGTTTTGCCTCGCCCAGACGTCGGTGTAGCGGCCGCCGCCGGCGCTGCCGTCCGGCCGGGTGAAGGCGGTGCGCGCATGGATGATGGCACAGTCGTCGCCGATCATGCGGATCAGCACGTCCTCGGCGGTCAGGTTCGCGATCGTCACCGGCTTTGCGGTCTGCTGCAGGAACGCCGCGCGATCGACCAGCGTGCCGTCCGGATGGCTGCAGTAGAACTCGGGCGCGAGAATTTCGTCGAAGCGTTTCACGTCGGAGTGCTGCACTGAATTGATGTAGTCGGTGTTGAGCCGCAGCAGGACGTCGTGGTCGCTTTCGGGCGCGCTGCGCGCTGTCGCGGACGAAGGCATAAATCACCGCGTCGGAATGGTCAGCCGCAGCCCCGGCGCGGGCGCCGAACGCGCGGCGTCATAGGCGGAGTTCGGCGAAGAGGGCGAGAGCGTATCGCCGCCGAGCGAGCCGGGCGTGAGCGTCGAGTGCGGCGGCAGCAGCGGCGGCGGGATGATCGGCGGCAGCAACGGCTTGAGGTCGGCCGGCTTGCCCCACGGGTCCGATTGCGACTGTGCGCCGGCGCGGTCGGCCGCGGTGCCGAGGAGGAGAACGCAAAGCGCGAACACGGCCCTGGAAGCGGTCATGGAATGCCTCCGCAACGATCGCGTGCGCAAGGGTACAAACGATCGTATCGGCTGGCAACGCCGGCCCTCATTCCCCTTTCGGCTGTGCCGCAGCGTCGGAGGACGCCGGGTCCGGCGCGCGCAACACGGGACGCCGCACGCTGACCAGCCGGCTTGCCTTGACGCAGGTGATCACGACGCGGTCGGCGACGTTGCCGGCGATCACCTCGACGCAGTCGCCCTGGCGGCGCAGCATGATGCCGACGAAGCCGCTGCCCACGCCGCCCGGCGTGAACACGGCGACCATGCCGGGCGTCACCTTGTCGAACTCGACGTTCTCGCCCCATTGGCGCCAGTTGGCGTTGACGGCGGCAGCGCGCGGCGGCTCGGCGCCGGCCTGCCGCGCCACCCATCCGATGAAGGCGCCGCTCCACGGCATGGTGATCGATGTCACCGGCATGATGCCGGTCCAGTAGGACAGGATGCGACGCTGCTCCTGGTCGGTGCCCTGCTCGAAGGTGCCGACCTCGGCAAGCGCGTTCGCCAGCATCGAGCGCAGCACCGGATCCCGCACCGACGCGACCACCGCGCCGTCCGCCTCGGTGAGCGTCCA
>DATEKY010000430.1:0-3178 GCA_035277225.1 Xanthobacteraceae bacterium | reverse complement strand
CGTGCCGCGCACGTAAAGCTTGGCCTCGTAGAGCGAGTCGCCGAACGCGTCGCCGGTGTCGCCGAGCACGACCAGGCTGCCGGCCTGCGCCATGAAGGCCGACATGTGACCGACCGAGCCCTTCACCACGATGTCGAGCCCACGCAGCGCGATGCCGCAGCGCGCCGACGCATTGCCGTCGATCACCAGCAGTCCGCCGCAGCCGGTCGCGCCGGCCGATTGCGACGCATCGCCGGTGACGTGCACGAACCCCGACATCATGTTCTCGGCGAGGCCCGTCCCGGCATTGCCGTTCACCGTCACATGCGCGCGCTTGTTCATGCCGGCGCAGTAGTAGCCGACATGGCCGTCGATGGTGACGGTGAGATCGCCATCGAGACCGCAGGCGAGCGCATGCGCGCCGCGCGGGTTGCGGATCAGGAAGTCGCCGGAGGTGTTGTCATGCAGCAGCTGATTCACCTCGCGCAGACTCATCTGAGCGAGATCGAGCACGGAATTGCGCGCGGCGAGGGCAGCGTCCATCAGGCGGCGCGGCTCCACGCATAGACGGTCGCGGGCGCCGGCTCCCAGATGGTCGCATGCTCGACGCCGGGCAGCGGCGAGATGGCGCGATACTCCGACGCCATCGCGACCCAGTCGTCGGTCTCGGCGATCACCGCCGGCTTGCAGGCGATCGGATCGCGGATCACCGCAAAGCCGTCGCGCGTGCCGACCACGAATGTGTAGAACCCGTCGAGGTCCTTCAGGCCGTTCTCCAGCGCGCCCTTGAGCGTGTCGCCGGCGCGCAGCCGCGACGCCAGATAGGCCGCGGCCACCTCGCTGTCGTTGTCGGTCTGGAACCGCTCGCCGTGACGCACGAGCTGCTCGCGCAGGCGGTTGTGGTTCGAGAGCGAGCCGTTGTGCACCAGGCAGGTGTCGTCGCCGGTCGAGAACGGATGCGAGCCCGCGACCGTGACGGCGGACTCGGTCGCCATGCGGGTGTGGCCGATCGCATGCGTGCCGCTGCGCCCGGTCAGGCCGAGGCGATCGACGATCCCCGCCGGGTCGCCGACGCCCTTGAAGATCTCGATCGAATGCCCCTGGCTCAGCACGTAGGCACCCGGCACGTTGTCGATCAGCCACTTGCGCGCGGTGTCGCCGGCGCCGCGGGTGCGGAAGATCGCGTGATCCTCGACGATCTCGACCGAGACCTCGGTGCCGGTCGCGGCGCCGAGCTGCCGGGCGATGTTGTCCCAGTCGACCGCGCCCCCACGATTGACCAGGCAGATCTTGGTCTCGCCGCCGGTCTCGCCGCCATACACCGCAAAGCCCGCGCTGTCCGGCCCGCGGTCGCACAGTTCGCGCAGCATCAGGCTGGTGAGCCGGCCGAGTTCCGGCCGCAGCGCCTCATCCTTGAGGAAAAGCCCAACAATTCCGCACATCTGTGACCCTATGAGGTTGCCCAGCCCCCATTTGCATATGAGGTCGGGCCCGTGTCAACCGACAGTCAATATTTTTTCCCTGAAGGAAACCGCCGGGCAGCGTTACGGCATGGAAACGATGATCGATAAGTAGCGCGCCGGAAGCCGGCGCAGCTCCTCCGGGCCGTGCGGCGCCTCGGAATCGAAGAACAGCGAATCCCCCGGCTGCAACAGGTAGCTGCGATCGGCGTGCCGGTAGGTCACCTCACCCGACAGCATGTAGATGAACTCGTAGCCGACATGCTGGAACACCGGATAGGCGTCCGAGGTCTCGTCGAGCGTAATCAGAAACGGCTCGATCTTCACCGGCGCATGCACCGAGTGGCCGAGCAATTCATAGCGGTGGCCGGCGCGCGTGCCGCGCCGGTCGATCACCAGTCCCTGGTTCGCCTTCACGAAGGTGGCGTCGCGCTTCTGGTCGAATTTGGTGAACAGTGCGGTGATCGGCACGTTGAGCGCGGTCGCAAGAGACTGCAGCGTCGCGAGCGAGGGCGCGGTCTGCCCGTTCTCGATCTTCGACAGCATGGCAACCGACAGGCCGGCGGCCTGCGCGACCTCCGAGGCCGTGATGTTGAGCGACTGGCGCAGGCTCTTGACCTGCGCCCCGACGGCTTCCATCAGATGCTTGTCGGCGCGTTCGGAGCGCGGTTTGGCCGACCGTGCGGGCGCCTCGGCGGCCTTGGACTTGGATTTGCTTGGCACGGCCTTCACGCGTCAGGATTGTACCTCTGCATTCGCGCATTTGATCGCAAAACACAAGTTCTTCAGCCTGGCCGATGCATTTGCGGCCGGCTGCGCGAGACGGTCTTGCGCCCGCGCTTGAACGCGAACAGCACCGGCGCAAGCTCGGCGACCGCCTCCTCGGGACTCGTCGCATCCAGCACCACGAGATCGGCGGAGCAACCGGCCGTCAGGCCGTAATTCTTCAGGTTCATCAATTTGGCGGAGCGCGACGAGATCATGTTGAAGCACTCGCGGATGTCGCCACGCGCGCCGACCTGGCAGATGTTGGCGTAGAGGTTCGCCATGCGCACGAGCGAACAGTCGCCGAACGGCGTGAACGGATTGAGCACGTTGTTGGTCGAGAGCGAGCAGTTCACGCCGCCATGCAGCAGCTTGTGCGAGGCGGTAACGCCGCGCATGACGCTGTGATCCATGTGGCGGCCCATGAGATAGAGGTCCGTCGACGGCAGCACGGTCAGCGCCACGCCCGCATCTGCCATGCGTTTGGCGCAGCGGTCGAACTGCTCCGGGGGTGCGCCCGACAGCTTCGTCACGTGGCCGATCGCGACGCGTCCGCCGTACTTGAACCGCTCGGTCTGTTCGCAGACGTAAAGCAGGTCGAGGTCCTCCGCGGTGGGGCCGAAGTCGAGGTGCATGTCGATATCGATGTCGAACTCGCGCGCCATCTCGAAGATGCGGTCGATCTGTCCGTGCGGGCTTGAGTCGGTGTAGGGCGCGGCGCCGACCACGCTGCCCCCGGTCTTCAGCGCCTCGACCATCAGTTCGTCGGTGCCCGGATTGTTGAGCAGGCCCTCCTGCGGAAAGATGCAGATCTCGATGTCGATCGCCCATTTGTACTCGTCGATCAGGGCGCGCACGCCCTCCAGCCCGCGCAACCCGATGCCGGGGTCGACCTCGAGCTGCGTACGCATATGTGTGGTGCCGTTGAGGATGCTCTTTTCCAGCGTGCGCTTGGCGCGGTTGTAGACATCTTC
>DATEKY010000429.1:0-2650 GCA_035277225.1 Xanthobacteraceae bacterium | reverse complement strand
GCCGGCCGCGGCGCAGCCGATCGCGCGAGACTACACGCCGCTCGATCTTTCCAAATGCCGTCACAGGCCGGGCCGCGGCGAGGAGAACTACGGCGAATGGTCCTGCGCCGGCTTCGCCGGCATTGCGGTCCATGTGCGCGGCGGCGATCAGCGCGTCACCGTCAGCTTCGGACCGCGCGCCGCAAAGGAGCCCGCCGCGAGCATGACGCTGGCGGCGCCGAACAGCCAGGGCAAGACGATCGAGTGGCGTCACGTGCCGGGCGCCGACGGCAAGCCGAAGCCGTTCGCCACGATCCTGCGCTGGAACACGACGACGGTGGGCGCGAACGACGAATCGTTCCGCGGCCAGGTGCTGGTGGTGACGCGGCTGCCGCCCGGCGCGGTCTGCCATGTCGGCTACGTCGACGGCCGCGCCAATCCGGACGCAAATGCGCTGGCGCAGAAGATCGCCGACGAGAATGCGCGCGGCTTTCAGTGCGGCAAGGACAAGCCGCTCGTGCTCGGACAGCAAGGCCCGGGCTTCAGCATTCCGCCGTCAGGGAATTGAGCGAGCCGCGGCGCGGCGCAGAATCAGTTCTGCCAGCCGAACGCCACCTTATCGAGGCTCTTCGCGCCGAAGCGTTCGGACGAGCGCGCGACCGCGCGGCCGCCGAGCGCCTTGTAGAAGCCGACCGCCGGTTCGTTGTCGGAGAGCGCCCAGATCACCAGGCTCTTCAGCCCGCTCTGCGCCAGATCGCGCCGCGCCGCCGTGAACAACCTGCGGCCGAAGCCGAGCCCCTGGAATTCCGGGCAGAGATAAAGCTCATAGATCTCGCCGTCGTAGAACAGGCTGCGCGCGCGGTTGCGTCCGTAGTTGGCGTAGCCGGCGATGCGGTCGCCGAACTGCAGAAGCGCGACGCGGCTGCCTTTCGCGATCGCGTTTTCCCACCAGCCCGGTCCGCGCCGGCTGATCAGCTTCTCGAGCTCGGGACCCGGGATGATGCCGCGGTAGGAGGTGCGCCAGGCCACATCGTGTGCCGCCGCAACCGCCTCGGCATCGGCGGACTTTGCGCGGCGAATCTCGATGAGGATGGTGCTCATGCGGCGAATTCAACAAAGGCTGCGGGCCGAATTCAAGCCCTCTGTTAACGGACGGTTAACGATTTAAACAGCGTGGCTCAGGCGCATCACACCCGTCAATCCTTGACAATGACAGGGAAAAGTGCGCCGCGGCGGGCAAATCAGCGCGGCTTCTGAATCCAGAATTGGTACATGTTGACGAACAGGCGCGCGTTCTCGCCCTCGATCCGCGCCCAGCGGGCAAGATCGGCCATGGCGGCATCGTCCGGGAACAGTTGGGCGTAGCGCTGGCAGCCCGCCGCACAGCCTTCGAAGCCGAGGAAAGTCAGCCCGTTGGCGGCGATGAAATCGGCGATCTGCGGCAGCGCCAGCGTGTGCTCCTGCACGTGAAACAGGAGGTCGCGGCATTCGCTGGTCGAGAAGAAGTCCGACGTCGCGGCTATGACGCGCTGCGGCGTGCCGGGTGGAAAGCCCATCAGGTCCTGCCGGCATGCGCGGATGCTCGCCGCGTCGCCGCTATAGCCGCGCGCCGCGGCGTACTCGCGCACCGCCGCGACATCCTGCCGACCGAGCGTGCTGTAGAAGCCTAGCCGCATCACGCCGCCCGGCCGCAGCAGGGCGAGCAGCACGCGCCAGCCGGCGAACGGATCGGCGAGATGATGCAGCACGCCGCTCGAGTCGATCAGGTCGAACGTCCGGCCGAGGCTGCCCAGCGCCATGAGGTCGGCCTGCGCGTAGTCGATGCCGGTCAGCCCAAGCGAGCGCGTCGCGCGCTGCGCATAGGCGAGGCTCGCGCGGCTGAGATCGACGGCGAGGATGTTCAGGCCGGTGAACTGCAGCGCGACGGTCGCGGCGTGCTGGCCGGTGCCGCAGCCGCCGATCAGAACGTCCGGCGCGGTGGCGCCGAGGGCGCGGAAGCCCGGAAACTTCGCCAGATAGGAGTCGAGCGTTGTCGCGTGCCCGATCGGCGCGGTCTTGATCCAGCGCGGATAGGGATTCTGCTCGTACTGTTCGCGCACCTTCAGCGAGACATCGTCGGTGATCGGCGTCAGCGCGCGGATCGTTTCGCGGATGCGCGCCTCCTCGCGCGGCTGGCGCAGCTGGAGATCGAGCAGCGCGTCGACCGGTTGCGGCCAATTGCGCGCAAGCAGCGCGTCGGCGTCGGGCAGCGCATGCAGCGGCTCGTACGATGCGAGCGCGGCGAGTTGCAGCGGCGCGATGTCGCGCAACGCGCGCAGCCGTCGCGCCTGCTCCATCTCGGCGTCGGTGCAGGCGAACGCGTATTCGTTGATGAAGCACTGCGACGCCAGTACGCAGGCGAACGCGATCGCATTGTCGTCGGCCGGAGCATTGCCGAGCGCGGTGTCCAGCAGCGCAGCGCGCGCGCGGGTGAGACGCCGTTCCAGCGCGGCGTCGCGGATGCAGGCGGAGGTCAGCAAGGCGCGAAGCAGCGCGTCGCGCTTGCCGATGGCCTTGTCCTGCATGATGAGACTCGCGGCCGCGGCCGACAGGTCGGCGGGCCGGCCCCACGGCTCGGTCAGCGCGCGGATCATCAGCGCGCGGATGCCGTCCACATCGGGCACAAGTTGCA
>DATEKY010000428.1:0-7375 GCA_035277225.1 Xanthobacteraceae bacterium | reverse complement strand
TGCTCTATTCCGACTACGCGCTGATGCGTGCCATCGCGGCCGGGCTGAAATGGCAGGCGGCGAAGTCCAACATCAAGATCGAGCCGGAGATCGTGTTCCCGCAGGGCACGAGCGATGCGACCGTCCAGGCCGCGCAGGTTCGCGCGGCCAATCCGGATTACGTCGTGTGGGTCGGGGCTGGCGGCTTCGACGTCTCGGTGACGAACCAGTTGCTCGATATCGGCATCAAGCCGGAACAGATCATCCATCCGTACGGCTTCACCACGATGATCCGCGGCTGGGGCAAGCGCAGCGTCGGCTCCTATTACGGCACGTTCTTCGACGCGAACCTCGACAAGCTCACCGACGAGGGCAAGAAGTTCGTCGATGACTTCACCAGGCAGAACGACCGCATGCCGTCCTATGCGGAGAACTATTGCTACGTCACGGCGCAGATCTTTCGCGAGGTGATCGATCGCAATCCGGAAGCCGCGGACAATCGGGAGAAGTTCCGTGACGCGCTGTCCGCGCTCACCTGGAAGGAGTCGACCTCGGGCGTTCCGATCACGTTCGACAAGAACGGCGCCCGCAAGGAGTACATGTACTTCATGCAGATCACCGACGTCGGCGCGAAGGAGTACAAGGCCAAGCAGTCCTTCTACATCGAATGGGACCCCGAAGTGCTCCCGGTCTACGACCTCGTGAAATGAGCCGGGCGCGAGCGGCGGCGCAGGCTGCCGCTCTCATGTCCCCCGAACAGCGATAGCGAATGTCCGACGCCGCGATCATCATCGTCATGTCGACGATCACCACCGGCATCATGCTCGGCGTGATCTTCTCGCTCGTCGCGGTGGGCGTGACCATCGTCTACGGCAGCATCTGGATGCCGAACGCCGCGAACGGGCAGTTCTTCCTGCTCGCATCGCTTCTCGCCTGGTCGGCCTCGGTGTCGTGGGGGCTGCATCCTGCCATCGCCGCGCTGCTCGTCATCGGCGCCAGTGTGCCGTTTTCGTACGTGCTCGAGATCCTGCTGGTGCGCCGCTTCTACGACGTGCCGAACCGCAACGTGTCGTACTTCGTGCTCACGCTCGGCATCACGCAGATCCTCGCCGGCATCTTCTCGGTCACCTACGGCGTCTGGAGCGACCAGTTCCAGCTTCCCCCGATCGTGCCGGGCGTGACGCTGCTCGGGCCGTTTCCGATCGCCAACAACCGGCTCGCCTCGATGGGCATCGCGGCCATCCTGCTTGCGGCCCTGTTCGCGCTGCTGCGCTTCCATCGCTACGGACGCGCCCTGCGGGCGGTGTTCCAGAACCGTGAAGCCGCCGCGCTGCGCGGCGTCGACGTGCGCGCGATCTACCGCATGTCCTTCATCCTCGGGAACGGCGTCATCTTCGCGGGCGGCGTGTTGTTCGCCTGCGCCTACTCGGTCGACCTCACGGTCGCCTGGACGATGGCGGTGACGGCGTTCGCCATCATGATCATCGGCGGCCCGGGGTCCGTGCTCGGCGCGCTGGTCGTCGGCATGGTGTTCGGCTTCACCCAGGCGATCGTCAGCATCTTCGCCAGCCCGACCATCGCGGCCTTCTCGTATCTCGGCGCGATGCTGGTGATCCTTCTGTTCCGGCCCTCCGGATTGTTCGCCCGATGAACTCGACCCTGAACCGCTGGCTGCCGCATGCCGCCTTCGCGATCTTCGCCTTCGGCGCGCCGCTCCTGCTGTCGGGCAACCGCTACTTTGCCTTCATTGCCGGCATCACGCTGATCAGCGTGCTGTGGGCGACCGGGATGAACCTGCTTTACGGCTATACCGGCCTGATGCCGATGATGTTCGCCGGCATCGCGGGCATCAGCGCCTACATGACGGTCGGGCTCGCAGCGATCGGATGGTCGTTCTGGGGCGCGATGCTGATCAGCTCGCTCGCGGCTTCGCTGATCGGCGTCATCCTCGGCCTGCCGTCGCTGCGCCTGCGCGGCTTCTACTTCACGCTTTGCTCGCTCGTCATCCAGACCGTGATCACGCTCGGCTTCGTGTATTTCGTCAACCTGACCAACGGCGATACCGGCATCTCGCAAATTCCGCTTCCCGAGCTGCCGGGCGGCGGCAGCCTGAGCGGCCTCGCCTATGACATGGTGCTGGCCGCGCTGGCGGTCATCGGCGTCGTGGTCCTGACGCTGATCGTGCACTCCCAGTTTGGCCGCCGGCTCGTCGCCATCCGCGAGGATGACGGCCTTGCCGAAACGCTCGGCATCGACGTGACGCGGCAGAAGATGATCGCGTTCTTTGTCGCGTCGGTTTTCGCCAGCATCGGCGGCGCGCTCTATGCGCCCTATGTCGGGTTCATCTCGCCGCGCAGTTTCGACGTGCTGGTGAGCCTGAATATCTGGCTGATGGTCGCATTCGGCGGCCGCGGAACGATCTGGGGGCCGGTGTTCGGTGCGGTGCTGCTCGCGCCGGTGCCGTTTCTGCTGCAGGACTACTACACGATCAAGGACGTGCTTTACGGCCTGCTCATCATCGGCGTGATCGTCATGCTCCCCGCCGGCATTGCGGGCGGACTCAAGGCACCATCGCGCAAAGCCACGCCGGCAGCGCTCAAGGCGGAGCGTGCGCAGTGAGCCTGCTCGAAACCAGGCAGGTCACCATGCGCTTTGGCGGTGTGGTCGCGCTGCGCAATGTGGACGTCCACCAGGACGCAAACGAGACGCTGGGCATGATCGGCCCGAACGGTTCGGGCAAGACCACGTTCGTCAATGTCATTACCGGACATCTCAGGCCGGCGGCCGGGAGCCTCGTGTTCGACGGCAATTCGCTGATCGGCCGGCGGCCCTTCGCGATCGCGGGCGCGGGCCTTACGCGGACCTTCCAGGCGGTGCGGGTGTTCGGCCAGCTCACCGGACGCGAGAATGTAGCGGCCGCGCTGGTCGATGCGCAGCGCCCGCTCGATGCCGACGGCGTCGCGGAGGCGACGCACTGGCTGAGCCTCGACAATCGTCTCGACGTCCCTGCCGGAAGCCTGACCCTGTTCGAACAGCGCCGGCTCGAGCTGTTGATGCGGCTGGTGCAGCGGCCCAAGCTGTTGATGCTCGACGAGCCCGTGGGCGGACTGTCGTCGGCGGAGGTCCGCTCGATGATCGCGCTGCTCGCCGAGCTCAAGGCGCGCAACACCATCTTCATCATCGAGCACACCATGAAGGTGATCCGCGAGCTCGCCGACCGCGTCGTCGTTCTGCTCGCCGGCGAGAAGATCGCCGACGGTCCGCCCGCCGACATCCTCGCCGACAGGCGCGTGGTCGAAAACTACCTCGGTAGCGTGGATGCTTGAGCTCTCCGACATCATCGTGCGCTACGGACCGTTCCTCGCGGTCGACGGCGTCAGCCTGAGCGTGGACGAGGGCGAGATCGTCGGCCTCGTCGGACCGAACGGCGCCGGCAAGTCGTCGCTGGTCAAGACGGTCGGCGGGTCGGTCCTGCCGGCCGCGGGGCGCATCGTGTTCCGCGGGCGCGATCTCGGAGGCGTTCCGACGCACGAGCGGATCGGCCTCGGCATCTCCATCGTGCCCGAGGGCCGCGGCCTGTTTCCGAACATGTCGGTGGAGGAGAACCTGCTGATGGGCGGCTATCCGCTCGCCAGCAAGACGCAGATGGCGGCGAACATCGACCGCAGCTTCGCACTGTTCCCGATCCTGGCCGAACGCCGCTGGCAGGCCGCCGGCACGCTCTCAGGCGGCCAGCAGCAAATGCTCGCCGTCGGTGTCGGCCTGATGTCCGACCCTCGCCTGCTCGTGCTTGACGAGCCGTCGCTGGGCCTCGCTCCGATTGTCATCGGCGAGATCGGCAAGACATTGCGCCGGCTCCGGGATGGCGGCCTCACCGTGCTGCTCGTCGAGCAGAATGCGAAACTGACCTGCAGCGTCGCCAATCGGATCTACATTCTGGGGAATGGCTCCGTGCAGCATCATGACGCTGCGGATCGCATCCTCGGAAATCCGGCGATTGTCGACTATCTGATCTGATCGGCCGCGGCCAAGCCGGATCGAGAGGCCGGTTCGGCACGCGCGGTTGACGACGCGAACAAGCGCTCAGGCAGTCCCGTCAATTCTTGAGCTCGCCCAATGCCTTTTCCACGAAAGTGTTATCGTAGGTCCGGGTGAGATCGAACTTCGCATCCTTCACGGCCGCGTCGAACTGCAGCATGCTCTGATAGACCGTGTTGGCCGCTTCCTTGCTCACCAACCCGTCTTGCGACAGGCCGGGCATGCTCTTCACGATCATCTCGCGATAGAGCGACTTGTTGTTTTCCCAAAACTGCTTGGGAACGGCTTCGAGAATCTGGTCCGGCGTCGCTTTGCTCATCCAGCGCAAGGCCTTGACCATGCCGTTGACCATCGCCTGGACCGTCTTCGGATTCCTCTTGACGAAATCGCCGCCCGACAGCAGGCACAGCGACGTGTAGTCGGAGCCGTAGACGGCGCGCGTGTCGTTGACACCCCGCGTGTCGGCGACCACCTTGATGTCACCCGTCGACTCGAGCTCGGCGATCACCGGATCGTAGTTGACGATCGCCTGCAGTTCGCCGCGTGTGCGGATCGCTGCGACGGCGCCCATCGCGTTGCCGACGCTGATCACGGAGACGTCCTCCGGCTTAAGCCCGCCCCGCGTCAGCAGCAGGTTGAGGAAATTATGCGTCGCCGATCCCGGCGCCGACACGCCGACATACTTGCCCTTCAGGTCTGCGATGCTCTTGTAACTGGGCGCGAAGGCCTTGGTGACGCCGAGCACAAGGCCCGGCGCATTGAATGTGCAGACCACCGACTTGATGTCCTGCCCCTTGGCCTGCATGCGGATGGCGTGCTCGTAGACGCCGCCGAGCATATCCACCGTTCCGGTCACCAGCGCCTCGACGCCCTTGGCGCCAGAGCCGAAGTCCGTAATGTCGAAATCGACGCCGAATTCCTTCGCGAAGCCCTTGGTCTTCAGCACGTTGAGCGCGAGGAAGGCGATCTGACCGGATGACCCGGCCGCACCGATCGAGACTTTGGGCTTTTCGACCGTTTGCGCATAGCCCGATTGGCCGCCTGCGAGCACGACGAATGCCGCCAGCACGGCGGCGGCAAAGCGGGCGAGGATTTGCGTCATTGATCTTCTCCCTGAAGACGCGGCCTGCTTTCGCGAGGCTGTGGGCGACGCGACGCTAGGACAGTCGCGGGCCGGACAGAACCCGCGATTGCGCACAGCGCGGCTGCACGACGGCATGGGGCACCGAGGGAGCCGCTTCATCACAATCGGTAGAGGCGCGTCGCCGTGCCATGGAGAATCGCCTGCCGGTCGGCCGGCGGGAGAGGTGCGAGCGCATCCTTCAGGACGCGTACGAGGCTGGCGTAGTCGGTCCACAGCTTCTCGACCGGAAAATTAGACCCCCACATCACGCGCTGGGCGCCGAACATCGCCACCGTCTGCCTGCTGATCTCGATGCTGAGTTCGGGGTCGAGCCGGCGCACAAAGGTGCCGAGGCCTGATAGCTTCACGGCCAGGTTCCTCGCTTGCGCGAGTTGCGCCATCCCCTCGCGCCAGGCCTTCCAGCCGTCCGGCGAAGTATCTTCGAGCATGCCGGCGTGGATGAGCACAAACTGCAGGCCGGGGAAATCCTTCACGAGCTTTGCCGCGCCCTTCATCTGGCTGCTGAACACCTGCAGCTCGAACAGAAGCCCGTGTTTCTCGAGCAGCGCCAGCCCGCTGCGCCATGTTGGGTCGTCGAAGGCATCCGGACGCGACGCAAACCGATAGGTCGGATTCTCGTGCCAGTGCATTTGCTGGCGCAGGCCGCGCAGCAGCGGATGCTTCGCCTGCGCGGCAATCACCGCCGCGGTATCGGGATCCGAGAAGTCGGCACCGCCGACGATCGCGTGCGGCCAGCCGTGCTTGTCGGCGACCGATTGCACCCACTCGACTTCGGCAAGCGCCCTGCCGGGCGGCCAGTTCGTCTGGACATAAACCGAGCGTGTGACGCCTGCCGGTTTTGCGTCCGCGAGGTAATCTTCGATGAGGTAGTCGCGCTGCATCGCACGATAGTCACCGAAGATGCGCGGCTGAATTGGACCGGCGAGCCACGGCAGATCGGACAGCCGCCAGATGTGATGATGCGCATCGACGATGCCATCGGATGGTTCTGCCACACGAGCCTCCCTAGTTGTTCAAGGCTTGCGCAAGGAAGCCGGGATCGAAATAGGTCATCGGTTCGGTGAGCGCCTTCTTCGGCTTCCCGTATTTTGACCTTATCTCGAGCACGCTGCGCAGACCGTCGAGGTCCACCGCGCCGTCGCGCAGGAAGCCGTTCTGCGCGCCAAACATCACCCGATGCGCGACTTCGGCGGCATCCGGGCGCGCGCCAGGCATATTGCGACGGAAACTGTCGAATGCCGCCGCTCGATTGGCCGGGTCGTAGATCCAGGCGACCGCGCGCAGGAACGCGCGGATGAATCCGACCACGGTCTCTTTATTCTCGCTGGCCCAGGAGCCGCGCGCGGCCCCGCTCATGCCCTGGTAGTGCCCCAGTGCACCGATCGCGCTATCGAGCTCGTTGTAGCCCTGCGCCTGCAGCAACTCGCCGAACGGCGGATTGAACAGCGCGCCGGCGTAGCGTTTCTCCTGCATGGCCTTGAACCGCTCCAGCGCGCCTCCGAGCGGATAAAGATCGTATTCGCCGGGCTTCAGCCCGCCTCGTTCCAGCATCGCGATCAAGGCGAACGCATAGCCTGTTGTCATCGCATCGAGCGCCAGCGTGCGGCCGCGCAGCTGCGCATAGGTCTTGATCTCGGGCAGCGTGATCAGGGTCGGAAACACGCGCGCATCAGCGGTCATGAACGCGATCAGGTCCGGCCCGACGATCGGCACCTCGCCCTGTCCTTCGCGATACGCGACCACGTTATCGATCAGCGTGATCGCGAGATCGAACCTGCCCTCGATCAGGCCGGTGAGCTGAAACACCGAACCGGGCGTCGGCGTGACCTCCAGATCGATGCCGTTGTCGGCGAGATAACCCTGCTCCTGCGCGACCCATATCGGCCAGTTGTGCCCGCCGGGAAAAACAACAAGGCGGACATGCCGGGAGCGCGCCGGCTGCTGGGTCGTCAGGGAAGACATGTAAACCTCTAGGCGGCCACCGGCTTCGAACTGTATTTTGCTTCCATCGCCCGCCGGACCTTGATCGTCTCGTTAGCCGCATCGACTTCCACGTCGCTCCAGCGCACCACGGCGCCGTGCGCGACGTCGTTCTTCAGCTTGACCTTGTGTGCCAGGCCGATCGGCAGCGCACCAGCTTTGAGGCTGGCGGCAGCCGGCATCAGCTTGCCCCAGACCGTATAGCCGCCTTCGCCGTCGAGCATTTCCCCCGCC
>DATEKY010000427.1:0-2063 GCA_035277225.1 Xanthobacteraceae bacterium | reverse complement strand
GCGAGATGTCGAAATCGCGCGGGGTGTAGAGCGAGGAGTGGCGGATTTCGAGAAGCTCGCGCCGCGCGGCGCGGCTCTCGGTGCGGGTGACTTTCGGCAGGATCGGATAGCGCACCGACTCGAAGGCCTGCGCGATCAGCGCCGAGCAAATGATGCGGGTCGAATCGCTCGACCCGAGCGACAGCACCCGGCGGCGCCAGCGCTGCGGCACCGGCAGCGGCATCAGATAGCGCATCAGGTCGGTGATGTTCTTCAGGTCGTAGGCGAGACCGATGCGCTCGATCGCATAGCGGCAGACCCGCTCGCGGTCCTCGATGGTCAGTCCGGCGGGGCGGCAGACGCGGGTGTGGAAGCGCGAATATTTCGACAGCGGCGCGGAGTCGACGCCGATGCCGAGCTCCGCCTCGATCAGCGTGTGCGGCTCGCCGTCCTGCGAGGCGCGCTCGCCGAGCGGGCCGACATAGAGCGCCGCATGCGACCAGGTGGACTGCGTGAGGTACTTGATGACGCCCGAAATGTGGTTGTTGCCTTCGACCAGCAGAACGTCGCCGGGTCGCAGCGAAGCCGCCAATGCGCGCGGATCGCTCGGCGTGAACGGCTCGTAGCCCGAGACGGGCTTCTCCAGATAGCGGGCAATCATCTGCCCGACGCGATCGAGCACGCGACCCATGACGGTTTCCCCTCGGCGCGAGGTTGACCCTCGTCTCGCTTTGGACACACAGTTTAGTAAAGGGGCGTTGCGTTTCGGTTCACGGGCGCGGTGAACGAAACGGCAATGCCGCGCACGCGCCAACGGATAAGTCCTTTGCGGTTCCGCTTTTGATCGGGCAATGTGGGCGCGCGTCAATCATTCGGAAACCATGTCGCTCAATCGTCGCAATTTCATCGCGGGCTCGGCGGCACTCGCTTCGGGGCCCGCGCTTGGCGCCGTCTCGGCCTCGGGCGAGGTTGATGTGGCGATCATCGGCGCAGGCGCAGCCGGGATCGCGGCGGCGCGCAAAGTCGCGGCGGCGGGGCGGCGTTACGCTCTGCTCGAGGCGAGCGACCGCATCGGCGGGCGCTGCCTCACCGAGACGAGCACCTTCGGCGTTCCGTATGATCGCGGTGCGCACTGGCTGCATGTTCCGGAAATCAACCCGCTGGCGCGGCTCGCTCCGCGCGGCTTCGAGGTCTATCCCGCCCCGCCCGGGCAGAAGCTGCGCATCGGCAAGCGCAACGCGCGCGAAGGCGAGATGGAGGTCTACCTCTCCACGATCGTGCGCGCGAACCGTGCGATCCAGGATGCCGCGCGCGGCAAAGCCGACGTGAGCTGCATGCACGCGCTCCCGAAGGATCTTGGCGACTGGCGTCCGGCGGTGGAATTCTTTCTCGGCCCGTTCGGCTGCGGCAAGAATCTGGACGAGGTCTCGGCGGTGGATTTCGCGCGCTCGGTGGAGCGCGATGTCGATTCCTATTGCCGTCAGGGTTTGGGTGCGCTGGTCGCCAAGCTCGGCTCCGACCTGACGGTTCAGCTCAGGGCGCCGGTGACGCGCATGGTGTCGACGCGCAACTTCGTCGAGATGGATGCCGGCCGCGGCTTCATCAAGGCGCGGGCCGCGATCGTCACGGTGTCGAACGGCGTGCTCGCCGCCGACAAGATCAAGTTCACGCCGGAGCTGCCGCCGCGCCATCGCGACGCCATCGCGAAGCTCACGCTCGGCTCCTACGATCATGTCGCGCTGGAACTGAAAGGCAATCCGCTGCAGCTGCGCAACGACGATCTGGTGTTCGAGAAGGCATCCGGTGCAAAGACCGCCGCGCTGCTGGCGAATGTCTCCGGCACGCCGCTCGCGCTGGTCGAGCTTGCCGGCAAGTTCGGCGCAGAGCTCTCCAAGGCGGGCGAGGCCGCGATGACGGATTTCGCGACCGGCTGGCTCGCCGACCTGTTCGGCGCCGACGTGAAGAAGGCGATCGGCAAGACCCACGCGACGCGCTGGAGCAGCGAGCCGTGGGCGCTCGGCGCGTTCTCGGCCGCGGCGGTGAACGGCCAGGGCGGCCGCAAGGTGCTGATGGAGCCGGTGCGC
>DATEKY010000426.1:0-5238 GCA_035277225.1 Xanthobacteraceae bacterium | reverse complement strand
CGATATCGAAGTCGCGCGGGACGAAGAGCGGCGTCGCGCCCGCCGCAGATGGCTGGATCTGTGCGGTGGTCTGCGTGACGATCATGCCGTCGTCGGTCACGGCGCCGGTCGAGACGTCATAGGTGAACTGGCGGATCCCTTGATGGTCGTCGTCGAAATTCAGGAAATCGATGAACCCGACATAAATCTTGTGGCTGACCGGATCGAGGTGCAGTCCGAACGTGAGGTTGTTTCCGGGACCGCCCGGATCGAACGTGAATGCGACGGTCGGCGCGTCGGTGCTGCCGATGCGCCCGACCAGCAGCTTGGCATCGAGGCCATCGCCGCCGGTGAGGACGTAGTAGAGGCCCGCAGCGGTATCGAGGACGACGTCCTCGACGAACTGCGAACCGAGATCGAGCGTTGGCGTGTTGTCGACGACCGTGGTCGGATTCGATCCGTCGTCGTTGATGTAGGCGACGCGGGCGTCACCGTTCTCGCCTTCGGTCACGTACCAGAATTGACCCAAAACTGCCATCGAACGTCTCCCATTTCATGTGCGCACGCGAACGCGTGCCGTGATGAAAAGCTCGCTTGAAACCAGGCGCGGTGCTCCGGCGAGAGCGTCAGCGTAGCGGCGCGCTACAACGTTCAGATGTCAGGTCGGCGTTGGAAATCCGACGAGCATGATCATCGAGCGTCGCAACATTCTTGTCGTTATCTGGCCACCCCAATCTCCGCCCATCCCATCTTGAGAGGAGATTTGTGCAATTTGCAAGCCCGTGTTGTGTCGGAAAAATGACAATCGGAGCGCGATAAATTGCTCAAGTTGTCGAAGAAAGTGAACTTCTGTGGCAGGCCGGGCACGTCGTGCGCCGACCCTCCCGGCAAACGAGAGGTGAAGCGAGTCCGCGGGATCGCTGCGCTAAAACAGGCTCCCCTGCCCCTCGCCGCCGCTGCTGCGGCGCGAGCGCGGGCGGATCGGCTGGCGCGGCTTGACCGGCGTCCCATGCGCCTCGGTGGCGGTGGCCGCCACGCGCCCGTCGGCAAATTCGATGTCGAGCGCCTGCCCCGTGCCGATCGCCGATGCACTACGGATCGGTGCGCGTGTGATGCCGTCGCGAACCAATGCAAAACCGCGCGCGAGCACGCCCTGATACGAGAACGCGGCGAGCAGCCGGTCGGCGCGCTCCAGCGAGGCAAAGCGCCGCTCGATCAGCCGCCCGATCCCGAGCGCACTGCGCTCGAACAGCGCCGCGATGCGCTCGCGGTCGCGCACGATGCGGGCCCGATGCGCCGCAAGGTTCGACCGCACCGCCGCGTCGAGCCTGCCGCCGACCGCGGCGAAATGCTGCCGGCGCCTGTCGCGATGCACCTGGGTGCAACGGCGCGCGCGCGTGATCAGGTTGGCGACGCGCTCCTGTTCGGCGCGCACCCGGCCGCGCAAAAGCTGCGGCGCGAGCTTGGTCGCGCATTTCAGGAACTCTTTATGGTGGATTTCGGCATTGGCCTTGAGCGCGCGCGGCAGCCGCTCGGACAGCGCATCGAGCTTCTGGCGCGGCAGCGCGAGCAATTCGTCCGCGGCGGGCAGCGCGCGTGCGGCGGCACGCAGCTCGGTGCGGCGATTGTCCAGCCCGCGCGCCCAGCAGGAGAGCTGCCGCCGCGCGAGGCTGTCGATCTGTGACAACAGATCGACGCGCACCGGCACCGCCATTTCGGCCGCCGCGGTCGGCGTCGGCGCGCGCCTGTCGGAGGCAAGGTCGATCAGGGTGAAGTCGGTCTCGTGGCCCACGGCCGAGATCAGCGGGATCATGCTGTCGGCCGCGGCGCGGACCACGATCTCCTCGTTGAACGACCAGAGGTCCTCGAGCGAGCCGCCGCCGCGCGCCACGATAATGAGGTCGGGGCGCGGCATCCGCCCGCCCTCGGGCAGCGCGTTGAAGCCGCGGATCGCCGCCGCGACCTCCTCGGCGGAGCCGTCGCCCTGCACCCGCACCGGCCAGACCAGTACGCGGCGCGGAAAGCGATCCGACAGCCGATGCAGGATGTCGCGGATCACCGCGCCGGTGGGCGAGGTGACGACGCCGATCACGTTCGGCAGATACGGCAGCAGTTGCTTGCGCGCCTCGTCGAACAGGCCTTCGGCCGCGAGCTTCTTCTTGCGCTCCTCGAGCAGCGCCATCAGCGCGCCGATGCCGGCCGGCTCGAGGCTCTCGATGATGATCTGGTAGGACGAGCGCCCCGGATAGGTGGTGAGCCGCCCGGTGGCGATCACCTCGAGGCCTTCCTCGGGCTTGAAGCGGATGCGGCCGAACGCGGTCCGCCAGATCACCGCGTCGATCTTGGCGCCCTCGTCCTTCAGCGCGAAGTAGACATGGCCGGAGGAATGCGGCCCGCGATAGCCGGTGATTTCCCCGCGCACCCGCACGAAGCCGTAGGCATCCTCCACGGTCTTCTTGAGCGCGGCCGCAAGCTCGCTGACGCTCCATTCCGGGATGTTGACGCGGGGCTCGGGTGGCATGACCCCACAATACAGTGAATCGCGGCCGCGCCCATCGGGAGAACGGCCCGCCCGTGCCTCTCATGCAGCGGCGTCACATCTGATCTGCGCAGATTGGCCTGATAATCAACCCAGTGCTGTGGCGAGGGCCTGGATATCGGGCTACAGCAGGCAACGGGCGCGACAACAAAAACACTGGGAGGTCCGTCATGGCCATCAACCGCCGCACGCTGATTCGAGCCGCAGCCGGCGCGACGCTCGCAGCCCCGTTCGTCGCGCGCGAAGGCTTCGCGCAGGCGCAGACCCTGAAGCTCACGTTTGCCGACACGCGCAACCATCCGCTCTTACAGGTCCTGCAGCGCTTCGCCGAGAACGTGAAGAAGAAGACCAACGGGGCGGTCGAGATCCAGGTCTACGGCACCGGCGAGCTCGGCAGTCAGGTGAACATCCTCACCGGCATGCAGACCGGCATCATCGATCTGTGCGCGCACACCTCGGGCTTCATCGACACGCTGTTCCCCAAGTTCCAGGTGCTCGATCTGCCATTCCTGTTCCCGGATGCGGCGACCGCCGAGAAGGTGGTTGACGGCCCGGTCGGCAAGCAGCTGCTCGACATGATGCCGACGAAGGGCATCTACGGCCTGTCCTACGGCTTCTGGGGCTGGCGCGTCACCTCGACGGTCAACCGCAAGGTTCCCAAGCCGGACGAGATGAAGGGGCTCAAGATCCGGGTGCAGCCGGGCCCGATCTTCGCCGCCACCTTCCGCGCCGTCGGCGCCAACCCGATCGCGATCGACTACAGCGAAGTCTACCTCGCGCTGTCGCAGCACACGATCGAGGCGGTGGAGACGCCGATCATCGCGCTGCCGTCGGCCAAGCATTACGAGGTGGTCAATACCGTCAACCTCACGAACCACTGCTACAACGCCGGCGTGATGCTCGCGAGCAAGCGCAAGCTCGACGCCATGGCGCCGCCGGTGCAGGAGGCGATCCGCGCCGCCTCGATCGAGCTCACCGCCGACTGGCGCAAGACGATGGTGCAGAAGACCGAAGAGACCTCCGCCTTCCTCAAGGAGAAGGGCCTCACGATCAACGAGGTCGATCGGGCCGCCTACCGCAAGGCGACCGAGAGCGTCTACAAGGACTTCCGCGACATCATCGGCGGCGACCTCGTCGATGCGGTGATGAAGCAAGTCGGCTCGGCCTGATCGGCCGTCCGCAATGAATGTTGCCGAGGAGAGCCTGCCGGCCCACGCGGCAGGCCCGGCGGTCCGCGCGCCTGCCACCGGCTGGCGCGCGGGACGGGTCGCGCAAGGCGCCCGCACGATGATCGGGTGGCTCGACACGCTGGGGCGGGCCATTCTCGTGGTCGCGCTGATCGGCGAACTCAGCGTCGTGCTGTTCGACGTCAGCATCCGCGTCCTGTTCACGCAATCCCTGCTGTGGACCGAGGAAGCCTCCAAGCTGTGCCTGACGACGCTGGCGTTCCTCGGCGGGGCGCTCGCCTACCGTGCGAGGCATCACACCGCGATCCAGTTCGTCACGCGGCTGATGCCGGTTCCGCTGCGCGAGGCGGTCGCGGCCGGCATCGATGCCTTCATCCTGTGCGCGTCCGTGGTCGTGGTGTCGGTCTCGTTCGAGCTCTACGAGATCGCCGGCATGTCCATGACGCCGATCCTGCAGATCAGCGGATCGTGGATCGTCCTTCCCTTCATCGTCGGCATGACGCTGGTCGTGTTGTTCGCGCTCGAACGGCTGGCGTTCGAGCATTCCACGCGCGCGGTCGCGACTGCGGTTCCGGTGGTGGCCGCCGCCATCCTGCTCGCGCTCTCCATCGGCTCGGTGCCGGCCTGGCGCCCGGGCAACGGCACGATGCTGACCATCATGCTGATCCTGTTCTTTGCCGCGGTGCTGCTCGGCCTGCCGGTCAGCTTCTCGATGATCCTCGGCACCATCCTGTTCCTGCAGATCACCGACGCCGCGCCGCTGATCGCGTCGGCGCAGAACACCGTCGACGGCACCGGGCATTTCATCCTGCTCACCCTGCCGTTCTTCATCTGGGCCGGCCTGATCATGGAGAAAGGCGGCATCAGCGTGCGCCTGGTGCGCTTTGCCAGCGCGCTGGTCGGACACCTGCGCGGCGGGCTCCTGCAGGTCGTGGTCGTGACCGTCTACCTGGTGTCGGGCATTTCGGGCTCGAAGGCGGCCGACGTCGTCGCGGTCGGCTCGGTGCTGCGGCGCGAGTTGCGCCGGCAAGGCTACAAGCCCGAAGAGGGCGCCGCGGTGCTCTCCTCGGCGGGCGCGATGTCGGAGACCATTCCACCCTGCATCGCGATGCTCGTGCTCGGCTCGGTGACGCCGATCTCGATCGGCACGCTGTTCATCGCGGGGCTGCTGCCGGCCGCCGTGATCGCGCTGTTCCTGATGGTGATGATCTACATCCTCGCCTGGAAGCGCGGCACGCCGCGCGCGCCGCGCGCCGGTGCGGGCGAGTTCTTCGGCGCGATGGGCGGCGCGATCCTGCCGCTGATCATGCCGGTCATCATGATCATCGGCATCAAGTTCGGCATCGCCACGCCGACGGAGGTCTCGGCAATCGCGGTGCTCTACGGCATCGCGCTTGCGGCGATCATCTATCGCAGCATCGGCGTGAAGAGCTTCATCGACATCGCGGTCGAATGCGGCCTGCTCGCCGGCATGGTGCTGTTCATCATCGCGGCGGCCGGCTCGTTCGCCTGGACGTTGACGGCCGCGAACCT
>DATEKY010000425.1:0-4205 GCA_035277225.1 Xanthobacteraceae bacterium | reverse complement strand
ATGACAGCCACGCCCGCCTCAACGACCGCGATCAACTCACGGCTTGCTTCACCGCCGCGACGAAGCGATCGACATCCGCCTCGTCGTTGTAGACGTGGGGCGAGACGCGCATGCGCCCGAGCCGCGGCGCCACGTAGATCTGCTGCGCGGCGAGCGCCGGGACCAGGCTCGACGGCATGCCGTCGGGAAAGCCCAAACTCAAAATGTGCGGAGCGCGGAACCGTTCCTCCAGCACCTGCACCGGCGCGTTGCCGAGCCCGTCCGCGATCCGCCGCGTTATCGCCGACAGCCGCTGCGTCACGGCGGTCGCGCCCCACCGCGCCATCATCTCCATGCCGATCGCCGCCATTTCCATCGAGATGAAGTGATCGCGCTCGCCCATGTCGTAGCGCCGCGCGTCGGGGAGATAGCGCGTGTCGGCGAAGTAGACCGGGTTCTCGGCCTTGACGTCGCGCCGGCCGAACGAGGTCTGCTCGAGCGGCACGCCGTCCTGATGGCGCCGCGCGACGTAGACGAATGCGCGGCCATAGGGGCCGAGCACCCATTTGTAGGTCGGGAACATCAGGAAATCGGGATCGAGCGCTTTCACGTCCGTGGCCATCGCGCCGACGCTGTGGGTGGCGTCGAGCAGCAGCGCGGCGCCCTGCTGCCGCAATGCCGGCGCGATCGTGTCCATGTCGAGCAGCCCGCCATCCGACCAGTGGATCGAGGAGATCGAGGCCAACGACAATGGCGGCGCGCCCGGCCGCGCGATGGCGTCGAGCACGGCGGTGGTCCAGTCTCCGTTCGCCGGCTGTGCGATCGTCTCGACGGTGAACCCATGCGCGTCGGCGCGCGCGACCCATTCCAGCACCGGCGAGGTGTGATCGTTCTCCAGCACCAGCACGCGCGCGCCGCGCGGGATCGAGAGGATCTTTCCTGCGATCGCCACGCCGTATCCGACCGAGGAGACCAGCGCGACGTCCTGCGCGTCGGCGCCGATCAGCGCCGCCGCTGCGGCGCGCGCGCGTTCGTGCTGAGAGTTCGCGAAAGATGCATCGAGCTTCCATGGCTGGCCCTTGCGCGCCACCGCGGCGCGGGCAGCCTCCTGGGTAGCGCGCGGCAGCGGGCTCCAGCCCGCGGCGTTGAGATACGCGACGTCGGAGGGGATATCGAAGTGCGCGCGTTGCGAGGGCAGCATGAGGGCTCCTGGCGTATCCGGAAAAGCGGTCAGTTCGGCTTGATACCAGCCGCCTCGATGATGCGCGACCATTTCGCGATATCGGCTGCAATGCGGACGCGGAATTCCTCCGCCGCGCTGCCGATCGGCATATAGCCGAGCTCGAGGAGGCGCGCGCGCAGCGGATCGGTGCGCCCCGAGGCGACCGCGGTCTCATTCAATATCTTGATGATTGCCCCAGGTGTCGCGGCCGGCGCGACCAGCCCGAACATCAGCGCGGCGTCGACGCCGGGAAGACCCGCCTCGGCCATGGTCGGCACGCCGGGCAGCAGCGGCGAACGCTCGCCGACCATCGCCAAAGCGCGCGCACGCCCGGCGCGCACGTGCTCGAGGATCGACGGGACGGTGGCGAACGTCATCTGCACCTGTCCGGCGATGAAGTCCGCGATCGACGGACCCGCGCCGCGGTACGGCACCGACACGACATCGATGCCGGCGGCCTGGCGCAACTGCTCGCCTGCGAGATGCACCGGCGTGCCGAGGCCGGGCAGCGCATAGCTGATCGCACCGGGCTTCTGTTTCGCCAGCGCGACCAGTTCCGGCGCGGTCGCCGCCGCCAGCGAGGGGTGCACCACCAGCACCAGCGGCGCGGTCGCGATCAGCGACACCGGCGCGAAATCCTTCACCGTGTCGTACGGCAGCTTGCCGGCGAACAGGCCGGGATTGATCGTGAACGCGCTGTCGATCATGCCGATCGTGTAACCGTCGGGCGCAGCCGTCGCGATCGCCTGGGTGCCGACCTGGCTCGCGCCGCCGCCACGATTGTCGATCACGATGCTTTGCTTGAGCTCCTGATCGATCCGTGTCGCCAGCAGCCGCGCCAGAATGTCGGTCGCGCCGCCCGGCGCATAGGGCACGATCATGCGCACGGGCTTTGCGGGATAGTCTTGCGCGAGCGCGGGCGAGCACGCGAACGCGCTCGCCGCGCCGAGAAGGAATGTCCGCCTTGCGAGCGGCATCAACCGCCCTTCACGCCCTGCGCGTTCACATAGAGCGAATAGACCGAGTGGCTCGCCGCCATGAACAGGCGGTTGCGCTTGACCCCGCCGAAGCAGACGTTGGCGCAGCGCTCGGGCAGCGCGATGAAGCCGATCGGCTTGCCGCCCTGGTCGAACACCTTCACGCCGTCCTGCTGCGCATTGCCCATGCCCCAGCCGCACCACAGATTGCCGTCGGTGTCGACACGGAAGCCGTCGGGCGTGCCGCCCGGCTCGGCAGTGAGCAGCACGCGCTTGTTGGCGAGCTTGGTGCCGCCGTCGGTCACGTCATAGACGAGAATCTCGCGCGGGTTGGCGCTCGCATTCACCACATAGAGCTTCGACTCGTCGGGCGAGAAGGCGAGCCCGTTCGGCCGGTAGTCGCCCGGCGTCACCGGCGTCGCCTGCCCTGTTTTCGGATCGAAGCGATACACATGGGTCGGCAGTTCCGGCGTCGCGACGCTGCCTTCGTAGTTGCCGAGGATGCCGAACGGCGGATCGGTGAACCAGATCGTGTCGTCGGACTTGACCACGATGTCGTTCGGAGAGTTGAGCGGCTTGCCGTCGAACTTGTCGATCAGCACCGTGATGGTGCCGTCATATTCGGTGCGCGTGACGCGGCGCGCGTGCTCGCACGAGACGAGACGGCCCTGGCGGTCGCGGGTGTGACCGTTGGAAAAGTTCGACGGCTTGCGGAACACGCTGACGCGCCCGGTCTCCTCGTCCCAGCGCATGATGCGGTTGTTCGGGATGTCGCTCCACAGCAGGCAGCGCGCGTCGCCGAACCAGACCGGGCCTTCGTTCCAGCGGCAGCCGCCGGCGATCTTTTCCACCGTCGTTTGCGCGATGCGGTATTTGTTGAAGGCCGGATCGAGCGTCGTGATCGCGGGATCCGGATAGCGCTCGTTCGGCTCCCATGCGGCGAAGGCCTGCGGCGCGACAGCGGCCATCGCGGCGGCCGCACCGGCAGCCGTCATCATTCCACGTCGTGTGGCATTCATTTGCGTCTCCCCCGTTTGACGGCGACGGCTTGGACGGCCGCGCTCGGCCGAATGGTAACAACGTCAGCGCGAACGCGCACGCGGCGTTTTCGAAAAACCGCCCTGCGGCCGCAGCGCATCGGGCCCGAGCGCATGCGCGATCACCTTGCGCATCACGTTCGGCAGCGCTTCGGCGTTGAGCGCGTCGAGCGAAGTCCAGCGCATGCCGTCCGGGGCTCGCGTCGCCTTTGAAACTTGCGCCGTATGCACAATCAATTGCAGCGGAAAATGCGTGAACACATGATCGACGTGCCCGGGAATGCGCCGCCACGGGGCGTCCGGAAACGGCGCGTGCGCGGCAGACGATCCGTCGAAGTCCTTGCTCCACTCCGTCGTCGGCACTTCGGTCATGCCGCCGAGCAGTCCTTTCTCGGGACGCGTGCGCAACAGAATGTGATCGTCACGCAGCGCGACGAATGCGGCACCACGGCGCAGCGCGCCGGTTTTCTTCTCACTCTTGCGCGGGAATGACTCCTGATCGCCGCGCGCGCGGGCCGCGCACGGCGCACGCCACGGACAGAGCACGCAGGCCGGCTTCTTCGGCGTGCAGATGGTGGCGCCGAGATCCATCATCGCCTGCGCGAAGTCGCCGGCGCGGCGCAGGGGCGTGAGACTTTCCGCCAGCGCGCGGATGCGCGGCTTCGCGGCGGGCAATTCCTCCTCCACGGCGTAGAGCCGCGCGATCACGCGCTCGATATTGCCGTCGACCGGGCTCGCGCGCTTGTCGAACGCGATCGCGGCGATCGCCGCCGCCGTATAGGCGCCGATGCCCGGCAGGGTGAGCAGTCCGTCCTCGCTATCGGGAAACACGCCGCCGTGCTGCGCCACCACCGCCTTCGCGCAGGCATGCAGGTTGCGTGCGCGCGCGTAATAGCCGAGCCCGGCCCACAGGCTCAGCACCTCGTCGAGCGGGGCTGCGGCGAGTTGCGTGACCGTCGGGAAGCGCTCGAGGAAGCGCGCATAATAAGG
>DATEKY010000424.1:0-6635 GCA_035277225.1 Xanthobacteraceae bacterium | reverse complement strand
CTGCCGCTCGCCGACACCGTGACGTTCTATCTCGCGGCGCCGGTCTACGTGACGGCGCTGTCCGCGATCTTCCTCAAGGAGCAGGTCGGCTGGCGGCGCTGGAGCGCGGTCGCGGCCGGCTTCATCGGCGTGATGATCGCGTTGCGCCCCTCCGCCGCGACGCTGACCTGGCCGGCGCTGATTGCGATCGCCGGAAGCCTCGGGTTTGCGGTGTTCATTATCCTCACGCGCATGCTCCGTGGCACCTCGGACGTGGTGATGGTGGGCGGACAGTTCGCCGCCATGCTGGTCGTCAGTGCCGTGGTCGCGCCGTTCGGCTGGATCAATCCGGGCGGGCTCGACTTCGGCCTGATGATGGTGCTTGGCGTGGTCGCGATGGCGGCGTTCGCCTGCGTCAATCGCTCATTGAAACTCGCGCCCGCGAGTGTGGTCGTGCCGTATCAATACACCATGATCGTGTGGGCGGTGGCGCTCGGCTGGCTGGTGTTCGGCGACGTGCCCGATGCGTTCACGCTCGGTGGCGCCGCGATCATCATCGCGGCCGGGCTCTACATCCTGTGGCGCGAGCAGATCGTGACGCGGCGCGAGCCGGTGCTCGCGCCGCCGCCTTGAGTCTTAATTACGCCGCCAGGAACTCCAGCGACGCGCGCGTCAGCACGGTGTTGACGTGCGCCATGTCGCGTCCCTGCGGGTTCGAGAACAACGTCGTCTCGCCGGCGATGAAGAAGCCGGCCTTCTCCTGCACACGCAGCGAGGCGCGGTTCTCGGCGAACGCGCCGCAGAAGATTGCGTCGGCCGGCGTCAGCGCGAACACGTGATTGACCAGCGCGCGCAGCGTCTCGGTCATATAGCCCTGCCGCCAGTAGGGCGCGCCGAGCCAGTAGCCGATGTTGAGGCCGGCCTCGCTCTGCAGCTTGCTGGCCGGCCAGCGGCGCAGGCCGATCGATCCGATCAGCCGGTCCTGCAGCGTGATCGCAAACACAGTCTCGGCGCCGTCGTCGGTGGCGGCCATCGCGGCGCGCACGTAGCGATCCGCGTCTGCGCGCGTGTAAGGCCACGGCGGCGACGACAGCCAGCGCACCACGTCCCAGTCGTTGAACAAGGCGAAGATCGCCGCGGCGTCGCTCTCGCGCAACGGCCGCAGGACCAGTCGCCTTGTCCCGATGATACTCTTCGCCAGCTCCTGGCTCATGTCACGCCACCTGCTTCAGCGGGCTGCGTTTCACCGGACCCCAGCTCTTCAGCGCGGTCCAGATGCCGCGTTCGAGCCGGAAGCGATCGACCGGCACCGAAGAGCCGAGCGCACGGATGCGGCACAGGCCGACGCCGGTCCACTGGAAGCCGCACTTCTCGAGCACGCGGCGCGAATCCGGGTTGGTGACGCGCACAGACGACTGCAGCGCCTTGTGGCCGAGGTCGGTGAACGCGTGATCGATCAGCGCGCGCACCGCTTCGGTGGCGTAGCCCTTGCCCCAGTGGCGCGTGCCAAGCCAGTAGCCGATGTCCGGCACCGGCCCGTCGTCGATGCCGAGCGAGCAGCTGCCGATGATCGTGTCATCAGCCAGCGTGATGAGATAGGTCAGCGTGTCCGGCTCGGCATTCGCGCCGCCGATCCATTTCTCGGCGTCGGCGAGACGATACGGGTGCGGAATGCGCGCGGTGTTCTCCGCGACGCGACGATCGTTTGCGAGCGCCGCGACCGCTTTTCCGTCCACGAGCTGCGGCGCACGCAAAACCAGCCGCTTCGTCTCGAGGACGACGATACAGCTTTCGGCGAGAGGGGGAGGCGGGAGAGTGTCCAGGCAGGTCATCGCAGGGCTCCTTTGAAAAGCACCGAGGGGGAGCCGGCATCCCGTCTCCCCCTCGGACTTGGAACCCTGTTGTGGGTTTCAGTGATCCGCCGGGGCTACGAGGTGCCGGCGGATCATGAAATCCACCGTCTATTCGGCCGCAGCTTCCGTCATCGGGAGAACCGATACGTACGTGCGACCCTTGGCTTTCGTGTTGAACTGAACGCGACCGTTGATCTTGGCGAAGAGGGTGTGGTCCTTGCCCACACCGACGTTATTGCCGGGATGCCACTTGGTGCCGCGCTGGCGCACGATAATGTTGCCGGCCAGACACGACTCACCGCCGAACAGCTTCACGCCGAGGCGTTGGCTGTGGGAGTCGCGACCATTGCGCGACGATCCGCCGGCTTTCTTGTGGGCCATGAGAGTGCTCCGAAACTCGATTGTTATGTAGCGCGATTCCGCGATGAAAGCATCAACTGAATAGCGCCCGATCCATCACTTCTTTTGACGTTTGTATCGTCAACGTTGCCTTAAGCGGCCGGCTGCTCGGCCGCTTCGTCGTCTTTCTTGGCCTTCGGTTTGCGCGCCGTCTTCGGCTTCGCCTCTTTCGAGGGCTTGGCGCCGCCGGTCAGGATCTCGGTGATCCGCACCATCGAGTATTCCTGGCGGTGGCCGCGCTTGCGCCGCGAGTTCTTGCGGCGGCGCTTCTTGAACGCGATCACCTTGTCGTCGCGCCCGTGCGACAGCACCTCCGCCGCAACCGTCGCGCCCGATACGGTCGGGCTGCCGAGCGTCGGGGTATCGCCGCCGACGACGAGCACCTCGCCGAATTCCACAATGTCGCCGGGCTCGCCCGCGACCTTGGCAACCTTCAACTTGTCCTCGGCGACGACGCGATACTGCTTGCCGCCGGTTTTGATGACTGCGAACATTTTTCCCTCGTGTTCGATCCCGTGCTCGGTTGACCCGTGAAGGTCGCCTGCTCGGCTTCTTGTTCAGTCGGTTTGTTGGGTGTTTCCGCGGCCCAGAGGCTGCCGAAACGCAAAACGAGCGGGCCCGCCCAAAGGCCGGTCCGCGCGCGGCATGCTTATGGCGGGGCAGGGCCCCCCTGTCAAGCTGGCGGGCGCGCTCACGCCAAATCCTTAAATTTTCTCAATGCCTTGCTGCGCTGAAACATTTCAGGCCGGTCGCACGTTGAGCAGCGGGTTCCCGGAGGGCGTCACATGGCCGACACCGCAGCCGCAACCGTCCTCGGTCCGCACGGCGCCAAGCAGCTGCCGTCGGTCGAGGTCGACAGCTATAACCTGGAGCTGAAGGACGACGAGGGCTTCCTCGGCGACCGCGCCAGCCGGCAGGCGTTCCACGAACTGATCGAGAACTGGCGCAAGCCACTGCGCAAGGAAGGCATCGATCCGTTCAGCGATACGCCGTCCGACGACCTCAGCCGTTCCAAGCTCGACGTGATCCTGAAGGAGGGCGAGGTCGGCGCCGCCGCCGTGATCCTGAGCGCGATCGAGGAATACGCGCACGAGCTTGCCGTGGTGACGCGGCGCTTCCTCAAGGCGAAGGCGTGGGCCGGCACCGAGCGCATCGCGATGGGCGGCGGCTTCCGCGACAGCCGGCTCGGCGAGCTCGCGATCGCGCGCGCCAACCTCATCCTCAAGGCCGACGGCACCAAGGTGGACATGACCTTGATCCACCATGACCCCGATGAGGCTGCGCTGATCGGCAGCCTGCATCTCGCGCCGGCGTGGATCTTCAAGGGCCACGACAGTATCCTTGCGGTGGACATCGGCGGGACGAACATTCGCGCCGGCGTGGTGCTGCCGAATGTCGGCAAGGCCGCCGACCTCACCAAGGCGACGGTGTGGAAGGCCGAGAAATGGCGCCACGCCGACGAGGAGAAGCTCAATCGTGAGAGTGCGGTCGATCAGCTGGTCGACATGCTCAAGGACCTGATGAAGCGCGCCAAGAAAGAGGGTTATGACCTGGCGCCGTTCATCGGCATCGCGTGCCCGGGCAAGATCGAGCAGGACGGCAGCATCGCCAAGGGCGCGCAGAACCTGCCGGGCAACTGGGAAAGCAGCCGCTTCAACCTGCCGGCGCGGCTGGCGGAAGCGTTTCCGACCATCGGCGACCACGAGGTGACGATCCTGATGCACAACGACGCCGTGGTGCAGGGCTTGAGCGAGATCCCGTTCATGCAGGACGTCAAGCGCTGGGGCGCGCTCACCATCGGCACCGGACTGGGCAACGCGCGGTTCACCAACCGGAGCGGCAACGGCGGCGGCAAAGAGAATAAAGAAAGCAAGGAGTAGCCGCGGTCACGGCGCCAGGCTGAGCGCGCGCAGCTTTGTCGCCGAGATCGTCTCGGTCGTCGCGTCCAGCTCGATGCGCTCGACCGTGTAGCCGACGTCGCGGCCGTAGAAGACATTCGTGATGTTCGGCAGCGGCACGACCACAAAGCGTCCTGCATGCGCCGAGAGCGCGGTCTCGATACGCTGCTTGACGGCGAAGAACGGCAGCGGATTCTTCTCGTCGATCCCGTGCGTGTCGCGCACCGCGATGCAGACCTGCCCGACCCGGCGCAGGCCTTCCTCGATCAGGCGCTGATGGCCGGCGTGGAACGGCTGATAGCGGCCGATGAAAAGCGCGGTCGGCTGTTGCGGATCGAACGCGGGACGCAGGCGCAACAACGCCTGCTCGGCCCAATACTCGGGCGCGCCCTGCGCCGTGACGCGCAGATCGAAACGCTCCGGCGCGACGAACATCCGGTTGGTGTCCTCGAACCGGCCCGCCTCGATGCGATCGACCCAGATGGTGAAGGCGTCGCCGAAGGCGGCGCGCGTGTCCGCCGTCGGACAGATGAAATCCGCGATGACGGTTCCGCCGGCCTCGACGACGCGATCGCACATCCAGCCCATGCGGCGCGCGTGCTCGACGCGATCCTCGTGGCTGAAGCCGAGATCGCGCGACAGGTTGGCGCGCACCGCATCGGCATTGAACACGACGGCGTTGAGCAGCGGCGCCAGCACCGTCGCCAACGTCGTCTTGCCGGCGCCCGGCAGCCCCATGATGAGGATTTTGCGAGTCACGCGGAGCTCCATGCTGTCGGCGGCGGTAGCATTATTTCCAAGGTCGGGAGGGACGCAAATCGCGCGCTTCCAAGACGATGCGGCGCGGTCCGGCGGCAAGGCTCGACGGCGCCCTCCGGCATGCTATAAGCGCGTCACGCCACATGATTTCGCCGGCATTTCCGGTCGCAGGAAGCTCTTGGCGCTTCCGAGCCGCACTGGGAATTACTGTGAAATCAACGGTTTGGAGAGGTGGCAGAGTGGTTGAATGCACCGCACTCGAAATGCGGCATACGGGCAACCGTATCGGGGGTTCGAATCCCTCCCTCTCCGCCAACTAGTCATTTATTCCTAGTCTGGTCGGATTTTCGCTAAGAAAATGCCGGTTTTGCCCGCCAAATGGGCACTTCTTTCGAGACAACCGAAGTAGCAGACCGCCGACCGGTAGCGGCACGAGCCAATAGAGTCGATTTTTCTCCAATCGCCCCATAGCCACTTCGGTTCTCAGCTTGCGATTATGGGCGCTTCGTCTCCGAAAGCGGAGTCTTCCGGCTGGCGTCTGCTCTTTTTCAAGAGCGGTGTTCAATGTGTAACGGCAGTGTCTGCCCCCGAACGCGAACACGATAGTTTTGACGTTTCATTTCTGACCGACGATCATCGAATTTCCGCCTGGCAGGTCCTGCACGCTCGTCCCGGCGAAGCCGGCAGCCTGCATCCAGCCGGTGCAGTCCGCCGCCGTGTATCCAAACCCTCCCGTCGTCCAAAGGAGCATGTTCAGCGAAGAAAGCAGACCGGTCTTGGCGGTGAGCCGGTCGTCATCGATCAGCATGTCATAGACGATGAAGGCCCCGCCTTTTGGGACGGCCTGATAGGCCTTCGCGAGCAGCATCGTCTTAGTCTCAAGGTTCCAGTTGTGGAGGACGCGGCCGACCACCACGACATCGGCCGTCGGCAACGGATCCTTGAAGAAGTCGCCCCCCGTGAAACTCAGCCTGTCAGAGAGGTTGTTTTCGGCCGCGTACGCCTCGAATGCCGGACGCAGCGCCGGAAGGTCAAAGCCGATCGCGCGGACGTGAGGATGCGCCAGGTGGTCCGCGCGCAACGCCCCAATACCGTGCCGCGTTCGGGCGATTCCTGCGGGCTGGCCAGAATAGCTTGGTTGCCGAGGAGTTGCGCTCGCTAAGGGCCGGTGCCGATCCCGACGGGGGGTTTCTCGTCGCGCCCGAACAATTCGTCAAGCAGCTGCTGAAGGTTGTCGACGACCGCGTCGTCATCCGCGGCCTGGCGACGACCTTCCAGGTGCCACAAGCGTCCTCCCTCGGTGTCCCGACATTGGAGTCCGATCCCTCAGATGCAGACTGGACAACAGAGCTTCAGACCGGATCGGAAGATAGCTCGATGTCGTTCGGCAAACGTGCTCTTTCCCCGAGCCCGCTCGCCAAGCGAATCAAGATCAGCCAACAACTGTTACGGCAGGCTCTCATCGGTGCCGAGCAGTTGGTCATCGACCGCTTGAGCTACAAGTTCGGCATCAGCCAGGAGAAGGCCTTCATGAGCGGCAATGGTGTCGGCCAGCCACTCGGTGGGTTCACCGCGCATGCGAGCGGCATCTCCACCGCACGCGATGTGTCTACCGGCAACACGACTACCAACATTACGCGCTCCGAGCACCTTCACGACGGGCCAGTACGTCGGCATTCTCGGCGATTTCTCCCATTATTGGATCGCGGACGCGCTGAGCATGCAGATCCAGCGTCTCAATGAGCTT
>DATEKY010000423.1:0-3606 GCA_035277225.1 Xanthobacteraceae bacterium | reverse complement strand
TCCTTCGGCAGATCCTTGATCAGCTTCTGCACCTCGCCATACGACAAGAGCTCCGACATGTTGCCCTTGAGCGTCTCGGTGAGGTGCGTCGCCAGCACGGTCGCGGCATCGACCACCGTGTAGCCCTTGATCGCGGCCTCTTCCTTCAGCGTCGCGTCGACCCAGGTCGCCGGCAAGCCAAACGTCGGCTCGGTGGTGTGCAGCCCGGGCAGCTGCACCTGCCCGCCGGCCGGGTCCATCACCATGTGCTGGCTCGGCCAGATGCGGCCCTGTCCGGCGTCCACTTCCTTCAGCTTGATGACGTAGGTGTTGGCCTCGAGTTGCACGTTGTCGAGGATGCGCACGGCGGGCATCACGAAGCCCATCTCGCTCGCCAGCGAGCGGCGCAGTGCCTTGATCTGCTCGGTGAGGCGGTCCGAGCCGTCGGGCGAATTGACCAGCGGCAGCAGCGCATAGCCGAGCTCGATCTTGAGATCGTCGATCTTCAGTGCCGACGAGATCGGTTCCTCGGCCGGGCCGGCGGCGGGGTCGGCCGCGGCGGTTGCCTTCGCCTCCGCGACGGCGGCGAGCCTATTGCGCTTCTGGATCACGAAGGAGAGCATGCCGGCGCTGGCGCCGAGCGCGAGGAACGGCAGCATCGGTACGCCGGGCAAAAGCGACATGATAATCATCACGGCGCCCGACATGCCGAGCGCGGTTGGATATCCCGAAAGCTGCCGCAGCAGCGCCTTGTCGACGCCGCCGCCGACGCCGGCCTTCGACACCAGCAGGCCGGCCGCGGTCGACACGATCAGCGCCGGCACCTGCGTGACCAGGCCGTCGCCGACGGTGAGCAGCGTGTAGGTGCGCGCCGCCTCGCTGAACGCCATGCCCTGCTGCGCGATGCCGATGATCATGCCGCCGATCACGTTGATGAACACGACCAGCAGGCCGGCGATGGCGTCGCCGCGCACGAATTTCGAGGCGCCGTCCATCGCGCCGAAGAACGAGCTCTCGTCCTCCAGGTGCTTGCGCCGGGTGCGCGCCTCGGCCTCGTTGATCAGCCCGGCCGAAAGGTCGGCGTCGATCGCCATCTGCTTGCCCGGCATGGCGTCGAGGTTGAAGCGCGCCGCGACTTCGGCGATGCGGCCGGAGCCCTTGGTGATCACCACGAAGTTCACGATCACCAGGATCGTGAACACGATGATGCCGATCACGAAGTTGCCGCTCATCACGAAATTGCCGAACGCCTCGATGACGTGGCCGGCCGCCGAGGTGCCCTCGTGGCCATGCGCGAGGATGAGCCGCGTCGAGGCAAGATTGAGCGCAAGCCGCAGCATCGTGGCGATCAGCAGCACGGTCGGGAAGGCGGAGAATTCCAGCGGCGTGTGGATGAACAGCGCCGTCATCAGGATCAGCACCGAGAAGATGATCGAGATCGCCAGCGCGAAATCGAGCAGCATCGGCGGCAGCGGCAGGATCAGCACCACCAGGATGGTGATCACGCCGAGCGCAAGCGCGATGTCGCCGCGCTTCGACAGCTCGTTCAGGCTGCCGATACCGGGAAGCCGGAACCGGCCGATCGATTGTCCTGCCGTGACGTCGGTCATCGAGGCCGCGCCGAAACCCTGTGCGAGTGACTGGAAAAGACGCAACAAGAGGGGTTACGACGCGCCGCTCCGCGGCCGTGAGGCGGCCGTGGACGAAGCGAGGCTAAGCGACAAGTTACGGAAGCAAAGCACCCCAGCCGGCAATTCTTGCCCGGTTCATGGTTACCGGCTGGTTAACGCGGGCCCGCCGTGTTGATAGGTATGGCGAAAAGGAGAACCGGATGCAGATCGGGATCGTCGGACTGGGCCGGATGGGCGCAAACATCGCGCGGCGGCTGATGCGCAGCGGGCATCAGTGCGTGGTGTTCGACGCCAACCTCGATGCGAGCCTGGCGCTCGGGCGCGAAGGCGCGACCTCGTCGGCCGCGCTGCAGGATCTGGTGAAGCGGCTGAAGGCGCCGCGCACGGTCTGGCTGATGCTGCCGGCGGGCGCGGTCACCGACAAGGCGATCGCGGAACTCTCCGGCCTGCTCGCGAAGGACGACACCATCATCGACGGCGGCAACAGCTTTTGGAAGGACGATATCGCGCGCGCCGCGCGGCTGCGCGAGCGTGGCATCCATTATCTCGACGTCGGCACCAGCGGCGGCGTCTGGGGGCTCGACAGAGGATACTGCCTGATGATCGGCGGCGAGAAAGATGTCGTCGACCGTCTCGATCCGGTGTTTCGCGCGCTCGCGCCCGGGGCAGGGGACATTGCGCAAACGCCGCATCGCGAGGACCGCGATCCGCGGCCGGGGCAGGGCTATCTGCACGCCGGGCCGAGCGGGGCCGGGCATTTCGTCAAGATGATCCACAACGGCATCGAATACGGGATGATGCAGGCCTTCGCGGAAGGCTTCGACATATTGAAGCACGCCGGCGATGCGACTCTTCCGGCCGAGCACCGGCTTGATCTGAATTTGGCCGACATCGCCGAGGTGTGGCGGCGCGGCAGTGTCGTCACCTCCTGGCTGCTCGACCTCACCGCGGCGGCGCTCGCCGAGGAGGGCGATCTCGCATCCTATTCGGGCCGCGTGGCGGATAGCGGCGAAGGCCGCTGGACCTTGATGGCGGCGATCGAGGAGGCGGTGCCGGCCGACGTGCTGTCGGCTGCGCTCTATGCGCGTTTCCGTTCGCGCCAGGATCACACCTTCGCGGAGAAGATTCTGTCGGCGATGCGCAAAGGCTTCGGCGGGCACCAGGAGCCGCGCGCGTGAGGGAAGTCGCGGGCGTCTCGGCGATCGTGGTGATGGGCGTCTCTGGAGCGGGCAAGTCCACGGTCGGACGGCTGATCGCGGCGCGGCTCGATTGTCCGTTTCGCGATGCCGACAGCTTCCACCCCGGGGCCAACATCGAGAAGATGAGCCGCGGCGAGCCCTTGACCGACGCGGACCGCTGGCCGTGGCTCGACGCGATCGCGGCGTGGATCGCCGAGCACCGCGCCGCGGGCACGACCTGCGTCGTCACCTGCTCGGCCCTCAAGCGCGTCTATCGCGACATCGTGACGGACAAGCAGCGTGCCGACGTGCGGCTGGTCTATCTGAAAGGAAGCTTCGACCTGATCGCCGCGCGGCTCGCGGCGCGCACCGATCACTTCATGCCGCCCGCATTGCTCAACAGCCAGTTCGACACGCTGGAGGAGCCGGCCGCCGACGAACGCGCCATCACCGCGGAGATTGACGCAACACCGGACGAGATTGCCGCAAGGGTGGTGGAGCAGCTCGGCGCTTCGTAGCCGGACGAAGCGAAATCCGAGGCAGGTCTCGCTTCTCTTACTCCACGATCTTCCAATACGAGTCCTTGCGGATCACCTTGCCGTCGCGAAACGTGTAGAAGTCACAACCCCGCACTTCCAATTTTTTTCCCTCGCGCGTGGTGCCGGTGAGCGTCCACTTCGACATGCCGGCATTCGCGCTCTCATCAACGAAATGTTCGTCGCCCCCATAGTGGACGTCCGGCAGGCCCTCGAAGCGTGTCGCCAGAGCCGCGCGCACATCCTTCTTCCCCTCGGCCCGGGTTCCCCAGGGCTTGTTTC
>DATEKY010000422.1:0-7371 GCA_035277225.1 Xanthobacteraceae bacterium | reverse complement strand
ATGGAACTTTGCAGGCGGTGACGCGTTGCCGCGGACGGTACCATCAGAGGGGCGCGGCCATGACCGGTTCAGTGCTGATCAGCATCCTGATCACGTTTCTCGTCATCATCCTGATCCTCTATCTCATCAACCTGCTGCCGATCGACGGGCGCGCCAAGCAGATCGTGCGCGTCATCGTGATCGTGATCGGCGTGCTGTCGCTGCTGAAATACATCGCGGTGTTCTGACGCTGGAACACGGTGCCGCATCCGCCCGTTGATGGGGTGGAGGTCTGCATGCCCGATCCGACGAAACCGACGCCCGAGCAGGACCCGCCGCAGCCGCTCACCGATCCGACGGTGCCGCCGCTGCGCGACCCGCCCGGCACGCCGTATCACGATCCGACCCCGCCGGCGCCGAACGACCCGCCGGGAAAGCCGCTGCGCGATCCCGATCCGCCGCCCTACAGCGATCCGCCGGGGCCGGTGACCGGCGACGCCGAATGGCGGCCGGGCGCCGATCCGAGACCGCCGCGCAACCCGGAGCTGGTTCGCGCGAACAAGGCGGCGTGAGCGCTTTGTTCGCTATAGCTTCGCCACCCGCAAGCGCAGCGCATTGCCGATCACGCTGACCGACGACAGCGCCATCGCGGCGGCGCCGATGATCGGCGAGAGCAGGATGCCGAACACCGGATAGAGCACGCCGGCCGCGATCGGCACGCCTGCGGCGTTGTAGACGAAAGCGAGCACCAGGTTCTGGCGGATGTTGCGCATCACCGCGTGCGACAGGTTTCGCGCGCGCACGATGCCGGTGAGATCGCCCCGGAGCAGCGTGATCCCGGCGCTTTCGATCGCGACGTCAGTGCCGGTGCCCATCGCGATGCCGACGTCGGCGGCGGCGAGTGCCGGCGCGTCATTGACGCCGTCGCCCGCCATCGCGACCACGCGGCCTTCGCGCCGCAGCCGCTCGACCACGGCGCTCTTCTGCTCGGGCAGCACTTCGGCCTCGATCTCCGTGACGCCGAGCCGGCGCGCGACCGCCTGCGCGGTGGTGCGGTTGTCGCCGGTCAGCATGACGACGCGCATGCCGTCCTCGCGCAGAGCCGTCAATGCCTCGGCCGTGCTCGGCTTGATCGGGTCGGCGATGGCGATCGCGCCGGCAGCGTTGCCGTCGATTGCGACGAAGATCGCGGTAGCGCCGTCGCGCCGCAGCTCCTCGGCGCGCGCGTCGAGCGATGCGGTCGCGATGTTCAACTCGGCGAGGAATTTCGCATTGCCGAGCGCAACGCGCCGGCGCTCGACCATGCCGATCGCGCCCTTGCCGGTCGGGCTATCGAAGCCCATCACCGACGCGAGTGCGATGCCGCGCTCCTTGGCGGCTGCGACGATCGCGGCGGCGAGGGGATGCTCGCTCGCCTGCTCGACGCTCGCGGCGAGGCGCAGCACCTCGGCCTCGTCGAGGCCGTCAGCCACGATGGCGACCACCTTCGGCTTGCCTTCGGTCAGCGTGCCGGTCTTGTCGACCACCAGCGTGTCGACCGTCTCCATGCGCTCGAGCGCTTCGGCGTTGCGGATCAGCACGCCGGCATGCGCGCCGCGCCCGACGCCGACCATGATCGACATCGGCGTCGCGAGGCCGAGCGCGCAGGGGCAGGCGATGATCAGCACCGTGACGGCGGCGACCAGCGCGTAGGCAAAGCGCGGCTCCGGCCCGAACACCGCCCAGGCGGCGAATGCGACAAGCGCGATCGCGATCACCAGCGGCACGAACCAGGCCGAGACCTGGTCGGCGAGGCGCTGGATCGGCGCGCGCGAGCGCTGCGCCGCCGCCACCATCTGGACGATCTGCGCCAGCATGGTGTCGCGGCCGACCTTCTCGGCGCGCATCAGAAAAGAGCCGGTGGTGTTGAGCGTGCCGGCGATGACCCTGGCGCCGACCTCCTTGGTGACCGGCATCGATTCGCCGGTGACCATCGATTCATCGAGCGCGGAGCGGCCTTCGGTGACGATGCCGTCGACCGGGACCTTGTCGCCGGGGCGGACGCGCAGGATGTCGCCGACCGCGACCGCGTCGAGCGCGATGTCTTCCTCGGCGCCGTCGCGCAGGCGCCGCGCGGTTTTCGGCGCGAGGTTGATCAGGGCCTTGATCGCGCCCGAGGTTGCCTCGCGCGCGCGCAGCTCGAGCACCTGGCCGAGCAGCACCAGCACGGTGATCACGGCGGCGGCCTCGAAATAGACCGCGACCGCGCCGGAATGCCCGCGGAAGGCGGGCGGAAAAATGCCGGGCGCGAGCGTCGCCACCACGCTGTAGAGCCAGGCGACGCCGGTGCCCATCGCGATCAGGGTGAACATGTTGAGATTGCGCGTTACGACCGACTGCGCGCCGCGCACGAAGAACGGCCAGCCGGCCCACAGCACCACGGGCGTCGCGAACGCGAACTGGATCCAGTTCGAAAGCGTCTGATCGATGAAGCCGTGGCTGCCGACGATATGCGCGCCCATCTCGAGGGCGACCACCGGCAGCGCGAGCACGAGGCCGATCCAGAAGCGCCGGCTCATGTCAGCGAGCTCGGGATTGGGGCCGCTGTCGGCGGTCGCGATCTCCGGCTCCAGCGCCATGCCGCAGATCGGGCAGGAGCCGGGACCGACCTGGCGGATCTCCGGGTGCATCGGGCAGGTGTAGATCGTGCCCTCCGGCACCGGCTCGGCGGCGCGGCTCTCCTTGCTCAGGTATTTCTCCGGATCGGCCGCGAATTTGGTGCGGCAGCCGGCCGAGCAGAAGTAATAGGGCTGTCCCTTGTGCTGATGGCGATGCTTCGCCGTATGCGGATCGACCGTCATGCCGCAGACGGGGTCGAGCACGCCGTCCGGGGCCGCGTGATGATGATGGTCGTGCCCGTGGTGTTCGTGCGTCATGGCTCTTCCGTCTTGAAACAGATACCCCATGGGGGTATATAGAGCGCATGAGAGAGCAAGCCAAGGCCTCCGCGCTCAAGCGGCTGAAACGGATCGAGGGCCAGGTGCGCGGGCTCGCGCGCATGGTCGAGGGAGATCGCTACTGCATCGACGTGGTGACGCAGATCGGCGCGGTGCGCGCCGCACTGCGCAAGGTCGAGGAGGAGGTGCTGCGCGACCATGTCGGCCACTGCGTCGAGGGTGCGATCGCGTCTGGCAACAAGGGCGAGCAGCGGCGTAAGATCGCCGAATTGATGGATGTGTTCGGCCGGGCGGACAGGTGATGGCGAAGAAAGCTGCGAAAAATACCAAGTCGAAGGCGGCGCCGCGCAAGCCGGGGGGCGCCGACATCAGGATCAAGCGCGCCTACGACCCGCCGAGCCCGGACGACGGCCTGCGCATCCTGATCGACCGGCTGTGGCCGCGCGGCGTGCCGAAGGCGAAGCTCAAGCTCGACTCATGGGTCAAGCACCTTTCGCCGAGCACCGCACTGCGCAAGTGGTACGGCCATGATCCGGAGAAGTTCACCGAATTCCGCAGGCGCTACATGGCCGAGCTGAAACAGGAAGGCGAGGGACTCGCCGAGCTGCGCGCCGCCGTGAAGGGGCGCACCGTCACGCTGCTGACGTCCACGAAGGAGCTCGACCTCAGCCACGCGATCGTGCTGCGCGACCTTCTCGCCTGAAGGCTTATCGAATCGACGACGGCCCGGCGTCGCAGGGGCGGAAGCGGCCGTAGCCCTCGTCGGTGAAGCACTGCCATGGCGCGGCCCAGGGCGGGCGCGACGGGTAGGCCGCGTAGGGCGCAGCCGGCACATAGGCGGCGGCCGGGGCGTGATGTCGGACGTATTTGCGCTTGTGCTTGGCGGCGGCATCCGCCGCGCCGGCGCTGACGGACAGCGCGATCGCGGCGATCAGAAATCTGGTCATGACTGGCTCCGGCAGAGTCGCCCGAGCGATGTTAACACCACCGGCGTTCGAATGTTTCGCGTACAGCGCCGGAACACGCCGAATTGAAGCTTTTTCGCGGAGCATGATCTTGCCCGAAAACCGGTCCCCACTTTTCGGGATCATGCTCTATCGCTTCAGCCGCTTGGCGACCTCTTCCAGCATCACCTCGGTGGCGCCGCCGCCGATCGCCTGCACGCGCGCGTCGCGTGCCATGCGCTCGATCGCGCTCTCGCGCATGTAGCCCATGCCGCCGTGGAACTGGAGGCAAGAATACATCACCTCGTTGACCAGCTCGCCGCAATAAGCCTTCACCATCGAGACCTCGCGCGTGCAGTCGACGCCCTGCGCGTCGAGGAACGCCGCGTGGTAGACGAGCTGTCGCCCGGCCTCGACCTTGGCGGCGAGCATCGCGAGACGCTGGCGGATGCCCTGCTTGTCGTACAGCGTGCCGCCGAACGCCTTTCGCGTCGTCACGTAGTCGATGGTCAGCTCGAGCGCGGCCTGCGCCTCACCCATCGCCATCGCGCCGATCACGGTGCGCTCGTTCTGGAAGTTGCGCATGATGGCGTAGAAGCCGCGTCCTTCCTTGCCGAGCAGATTGTCGGCCGGCACGCGGCAATCCTGGAACGACAGCTCGGCGGTGTCGGAGGAGCGCCAGCCGTGCTTGTCGAGCGCGCGGCTCACCGTGAAGCCGGGCGTGCCTTTCTCGACCATGAAAATGGAAATCTGCTGCGAAGGCCGCGCGTCCGGCGAGGTCTTCGCGGCGACGAAATAAAGGTCGGCGTGCACGCCGTTGGTGATGAACATCTTGGCGCCGTTGAGCACGTAATGCTCGCCGTCGCGCCGCGCCGTGGTGCGGATGCCCTTCACGTCGGAGCCGGCGTCCGGCTCGGTGACGGCGACCGCCGTGATGGCGCGTCCGGCGATGATCTCCGGCATCCAGCGCGCCTTCTGTGTCGCCGAGCCGGCGTTCGCCATGTGCACCGAAGCCATGTCGGTGTGCACAAGCACGGTGATCGCGGCGCCGCCGAAGGTCGAGCGCCCGAGCTCCTCGGCGAGCACCACCGAGCCGAGCGTGTCCATCTCGCTGCCGCCGTAGTCGGACGGGTAGCGGATCCCGAGGAAGCCGAGCTCGCCCATGCGGCGCAGCACCTCGCGCGGGACGTGGCCCTGCTCCTCCCAGGCGAGGCCGTGCGGCTTGATCTCCTGCTCGACGAAGCGGCGAATCTGGGCGCGCAGTTGCTCGTGCTCCTCGCGGAAATAGGGCGAGGGGAGGGACACGGATTCGGGGCGGTTCACGCGTGCATCCTGACAGAATGGTGGCGATGATAGATCACCGGATAACACCCAGAAAATAGAGAAGAGCGAAGAACGCGATTTCGCAGACCATCAACGACGTGAAGAATCCGCGATTCAGCTCCAGGTAAAGATCAAGCTCCGCATCACTCACGGTTTCATTGGGGCCGGCGATCTGCTGTTTCAACAGGGCGCGCTGCGATGGATTCAAATCCACCGACCTCTTCTTCCAGGAATTGGCTTGTCCGTTCCCGACGAACAGAAGCATCACGCCCTTGGTTGGAGACCAGTTCTTCACGCTGCGTTTGAGTTTACGCAGAAAAACTCCGGTCACAACCACGGCGATCGCGATGCCGCCGCCGATCAGAAGCAGGAGGCCATCGCGTGTCAAACGTACTTCTTCCTTGCCAGCTTCGCGCCGTCGCCGAGCGCCTTCAGCTTGGCGGCCGCGATGTCGCGCCGCATCGGCGCCATGCCGCAATTGGTGCTCGGGATGATCTTCTCCTTCGCGACGTACTTCATCACTTCGCCGATCACCGCCGCGACATCCTCGGCGCTCTCGATGTCATCGCTTGCCACGTCGATCACGCCGACCTGCACCTCCTTGCCGTCGAGCAGCTTCATCAGGCTCATCGGCACTTTCGAGTTGCGGCATTCGAGCGAGACCTGCGCGAGGCGGCTCCTCGCCAGCGCGGGAAACACCTTCTCGTATTGGCGCCACTCGCTGCCGAGCGTCGCCTTCCAGTCGACATTGGCCTTGATGCCGTAGCCGTAGCAGATGTGCACGGCGGTCTTGCAGGTCACGCCCTCGATCGCGGCGTGCAGCGCCTCGATGCCCCAGCCGGCGGCCTCGTCCATGTAGACATTGAACGCCGGCTCGTCGAACTGGATGACGTCGACGCCGTCGGCCTGCAGCGCGCGCGCTTCCTGATTGAGCAGCGCGGCAAAAGCCATCGCCATCTTGACCTTGTCGCCGTAATGGCGGTCCGCGATGGTGTCGATGATGGTCATCGGCCCCGGCATGGTGATCTTGAGTTTCTTCTTCGTGTGCGCGCGCGCGAGCTTCGCCTCGGTCGCGTGCACGCGGCCCTTCAGGCGCAGCTCGCCAACCACCTGCGGCACCATCGCCTTGTAGCGGTCGGCGTGGATTCCCATCTCGACCTTGTGCGCGAAGTCGATGCCCTCGATGGTTTCAAGGAAGCCGTGCACGAAATGCTGGCGCGACATCTCGCCGTCGGTCACGACGTCGATGCCGGCGTCCTCCTGCTCCTTCAGCGCGAGCAGGGTTGCGTCGGCCTTGGCGGCGGCGAGCTCATCGCCCGAGCCGCGCCACTGCGGCCAGAGCTTGTTCGGCTCGGCCAGCCAAGCGGGCTTCGGCAGGCTGCCGGCGATCGTCGTCTCGAACATGCGTTTCCCCAAGCGTTATTATTGGTCGCGCCAACCATACAGCCAATCGTAGCGGCGCAAGAGCTTTTCCCCGCCCATCGCGGCGAGGAACATGTTGCGCGCCATGCCGAGTGGGCCGGCGAGGTGATAGCGCCAGGCGTTGCGCCGCGCTTCGCGCTGGGCGCGCGCCACGCGGGCGCAGCGGGCGCGCTCGTAGGTGCGCAGCGCGGCGGCGATGTCCTCGTCGCGGCCGAGACAGCGCGCCAGCACCGCCGCGTCCTCGATCGCCATCGCGCCGCCCTGCGCCAGGAACGGCAGCATCGGATGCGCGGCATCGCCGAGCAGGATCACCGGATCACTCGTACGCGGGTCGCCGGGCGGGCGATCGAACAGCGCCCATTTCTGCCAGCGGTCCGCCACGGCGATCAGTGCGCGCGCCGGCGCGGCGAAGCCCGCAAAGCGCGCTGCCAGCTCTCCTGGCTGGCCCGGCGCGCTCCAGCCTTCCCCGTGCCAGTCGTCGCGCACGATCGCCACGATGTTGATCTCGCGGCCACCTTTGACCGGATAATGCACCAGATGCGCGTCGCGCCCGAGCCAGAGGCCGGTGACGTTCGCGCGAAACTCATCGGTCAGGCGCGCCGCCTGCACGACCGCGCGCCAAGCGGTGCGTTGGGCGAAATGCGGCGTGTTGTGCTCGCCGAGCCGGGTGCGCAAGGTGGACCACAGCCCGTCCGCGCCGATCAGCGCGATGCCCTGCTCGTCGCGCTGCCCTTGCGCGTCGCGCGCCCGGACGGTCACGCCGTGCG
>DATEKY010000421.1:0-5238 GCA_035277225.1 Xanthobacteraceae bacterium | reverse complement strand
GGCGATCTCGTGACCCAAAATCATTGGCTCGCGCAGCCGCACGGTGCCGAAGCCGCCGTCGTAATAATAGTGCAGGTCGGAGCCGCAGATGCCGCCGGCCTCGATGCGCACCTCGACCTCGCCGGGCCCGAGCGGCGCGGCCGCCACCGGCTCGATGCGAAGGTCCTTCGGCGCGTAGAGCACGGCGGCGCGCATAAGCTTTCTCCCGGTTCTTGTCTGAACTTTACACGTCTATAGTCCGGCACGCCCGCCCAAAGAACCTCAGGAAACGCCATGAACAAGCTGTTCGATCTCACCGGCCGCCTTGCGCTCGTCACCGGCTCGAGCCGCGGCATCGGGTACGCCATCGCGGAAGGCTATCTGGCGGCGGGCGCGCGCGTGATCGTCAACGGGCGCGACAAGGACGCAGTCGCCGCGGCGGTGAAGTCGCTCGGCGGCAATGCGGCCGCGGCACCATTCGACGTGACCGACAAGGCCGCCGTGGAAGCCGCAGTCGGCAAAATCGAAAAGGACATCGGGCCGATCGATATCCTGGTCAACAACGCGGGCATGACCAGGCGCATGCCGTTCACCGAATTCCCCGAAGCCGACTGGCGGCAGATCATGGCGACCAATCTCGACTCGGTGTTCTTCGTCACGCAGTCGGTCGCGCGACGCATGATCCCGCGCTCGCGCGGCAAGATCGTCAACATCTGTTCGGTGATGTCGGAGCTCGGCCGTCCGACCATCGCGCCCTACACGGCGAGCAAGGGCGCGGTGAAGATGCTGACCAAGGCGATGTGTGCGGAGTTCGCCAAGCACGGCATCACGGCGAACGGCATCTCGCCCGGCTATTTCGGCACGGAGTTGAATCAGGCGCTGATGGCGGACGAGAAGTTCTCCGCCTGGGTCTGCGCGCGCACGCCAGCAGGCCGCTGGGGCAAGGTCGAGGAGCTGCAGGGCGCGGCGATCTTCCTTGCCAGCGATGCCTCGTCGTTCGTCAACGGGCACATCCTGTTCGTCGACGGCGGCATGACGGCGGTGGTGTAGCTTTCTTTCCCCTCGCCCCGCGAAGCGGGGAGAGGGTGGCGAGCGAAGCGAGCCGGGTGAGGGGCTCGTGCAAATTCGCAGATGCCCCTCACCCGGATCGCCTCGCTGCGCTCGACGATCCGACCTCTGCCCGCAAGCGGGGAGAGGTGAAGAAGGACAGACTTACAGCTTCGGCCCGATCGTCACGCTCACCTTGCCGACGCCTTCCACCTCGCAGTCGAGCTTGTGGCCGGGCTGCAGCGCGCTGACGCCGGCCGGCGTGCCGGTCATGATGATGTCGCCAGCCTCGAGCGCGACCATCTCGGACAGCTTCCAGATGATTTCCGGCACGTTCCAGATCATCTGCGCGAGGTCGCCGTCCTGCTTCACTTCGCCGTTGACCTTCAGGTAGATGCGGCCCTTGCCCGGATGGCCGATCTTCGAGGCGGGCTGCAGCGGACCGCACGGCGCGGAGCCGTCGAACGCCTTGCCGATCTCCCACGGGCGCTTGATGTTGCGCGAGGCGATCTGCAGGTCGCGCCGCGTCAGGTCGATGCCGACGCCATAGCCCCACACGCAGTCGAGCGCCTTGTCCTTCGGGATGTTGCGGCCGCCGCTCTTGAGCGCGACCACCATCTCGACCTCGTGATGCAGATCGTTGGTGAGCGGCGGGTAGGGGACGGTGCCGCCGTCATGCACGATCGCGTCGGCGGGCTTGGCGAAGAAGAACGGCGGCTCGCGCTCGTCCTGTCCCATCTCCTTGATGTGCTCGAGATAGTTGCGCCCGACGCACCAGATGCGGCGCACCGGGAACAGCTCGGAACTCCCGGCGACCGCGAGCGCGGCCTGGGGCGGCTGGGGAATCACATATTTTGCGGACATTGATTTTCCAGTGAAAATGGGAGGTTGGCGGCGGATCGCTAGCATGCCGGATGGCGGCGGAACAGCGTATTTCCACGGCTTTTGCCAAGGCGCGCGAAACGGCTATAACGAGGCCGCGATCCGGCTTGGCGCGGCCGGAGACCAAGCCGGGGACCTGGATGGTTGCACGTCTGTTCGCTCCGCAATTCGTCATTCTGTATCTGTTCGCCGCGTCCGCGACCTATGTGCATTTCCGCGGCAGGATGAGGTTGCGGCTCGGCCGCCAGCTCGCCGATCATTCGACGTGGCTCGCGCCCTACAACGTGCTGATGTACATGTTTCAGGCGGTGCCGAACAAACCGGTGCACGCGGTCAGCACGTTCCCCGAGCTCGCGCCGCTGCGCGACAACTGGCAGACGATCCGGGAAGAGGCGCTGAACCTGTTCGACGAGGGGCGCATCCGCGCCGCCGCGAACAATACCGACTGGGGCTTCCACTCGTTCTTCAAGAGCGGCTGGAAGCGATTTTATCTCAAGTGGTACGAGGACGCGCTGCCGTCGGCCGTCGCGCTGTGCCCGAAGACCGTCGAACTGGTGAACGCGATCCCGAACGTGCACGGCGCGATGTTCGCGATGCTGCCGCCGGGCGCCAAGCTCGGCGCGCACCGCGATCCGTTCGCCGGCTCGCTGCGCTATCACCTCGGACTGAAGACCCCCAACTCCGATGATTGCTTCATCATCGTCGACGGCGAGAAGTGCGTGTGGCGCGACGGCGAAGCCATCATGTTCGACGAGACGTTCATTCACACCGCCGAGAACCGCACCGACCAGAACCGCATCATCCTGTTCTGCGACGTCGAGCGCCCGATGAAGGTCGGCCTCATGGCGTCGATGAACCGCTGGGTCAGCAAGCACATCGTCAAGGCGTCGTCGACGCAGAACGAGGAGGGCGAGAAGGTCGGCGTGATCAACAAGGTGTTCAGCCAGATCTACTCGGTCCATGCGCTGAGCCGGCGCCTCAAGGCCTGGAACTATCACGCCTATTACGCGCTCAAGTTCGCGCTGGTGGCGCTGATCGTCGCCGGGATCGCCTATTCGGCGTTTGCGTAAGCGACGCGTCTCGCGCCACGAACTCGGTCATCCCTCCCCGTCTTCGGGGAGGGTGGCCGGCCGCAAGGCCGGCCGGGTGGGGTCTTCGGCATTGCAGTCAAGAACCCCACCCGGTCGCCTTCGGCGACCACCCTCCCCCTGCGGGGGAGGGATAAGCGGGGCTCGCGGCTTCTTTCCGAGCTCACTCACGAGCACGGCGTGCGCTGCCTACATGAAAATTCTACGCGGCCGGGCGCGGCTCGTGCTCCTGCGCCCTGAGCTGCAAGCGATAGAACGCCGCATAACGCCCGCCGCGGCGCAGCAGCTCATCGTGCCGCCCGCTTTCCGTGACGGTGCCGTTCTCGACCACGAGGATCTTGTCCGAATGGACGATGGTCGAGAGCCGGTGCGCGATAACCAGCGTGGTGCGGCCCTTGCACAGTTCGGCGATCGCCTCCTGCACGTGGTGCTCGGATTCCGAATCGAGCGAGGCCGTCGCCTCGTCGAGCAGGATCAGCGGCGCATCTTTGATCAGGGCGCGCGCGATCGCGACCCGCTGGCGCTGCCCGCCTGAGAGCTGGAGACCGTGCTCGCCGACCGGCGTGCCGTAGCCCTGCGGGAACGCGGTGATGAAGTCGTGCGCATGCGCGGCCTTGGCGGCGGCGATGATGTCGCCCTCGCTCGCGTCCGGCCGGCCGTAGCCGATGTTCTCGCGGATCGTGCCGCGGAACAGGAACACGTCCTGCCCAACATACGCGGTCTGCCGGCGGAGCGAGCGGCGCGACGCCGCGGCGATGTCCTGCCCGTCGATGGTGATCGTGCCGCTGCCGGGCTCGTAGAGCCGCAGGATGAGATTGAGCACGGTGGACTTGCCGCCGCCGGATGCGCCGACCAGCGCGGTGACCTTGCCGGGCTCGGCGACGAACGACATGCCGTGCAAAACCGGCTCATCCGGACGGTAGGCAAAGCTCACATCGCGTAATTCGACGCGCGCGTCGGTGACGTTCAGCGCCGGCTTGTTCTCGTCCACAGGCTCGCTCGCCGGGCTGTCGATGATCTCGAACAGCACGCGCACGCCGACAAGGTTGCTGTTCACCTCGAGATTGAGGCGCGCCAACCGCTTGGCCGGCTCGTTGGCGAGCAGGAATGCGGCGAGGAACGAGAAGAACTCGCCCGGCGTCGAACCGAGCTGGATGACGCGATAGCCGCCATAGACGATCGCGGCGGCGATCGCGAAGCCGCCGAGCATTTCCATCAGCGGCGAGGTGCGGTTGGCGACGCGCGCCCACTTGTTCGCCTCGTGCTCGACCTCTGCCACGTTGGATTCGAAGCGCGCCCGCATCCGGTCTTCAAGCGTGAAGGCCTTGACGGTGCGCAGGCCCTGCAGAGTCTCCTGCATCGTCTCGACGATGCGCGTGCCGCCGGTGAACTGCGCGTGCGCGATGTTGCGGATGCGGCGCACCATCTTGCGCAGCAGGAACATCGCGGGCGGGAACACGATCAGCGTGACGGTGAACAGCACGGGATCCTGCACCACCATCACAACGACGAGGCCGGCCAAGGTCATGAAATCGCGGCCCGCCGCGAGGATCAGCAAAGACAGTACCTGCGTGGCGGCATTCGCGCCGGCGTGCAGCCGTGCGGTGAATTCGGACGAATGCCGATCTGTGAAGAAGCCGAGATTCTGCGCCAGCAGCCGGTCGAACATGCGTCGCTGGTTCGTCGCCGAGATGCGGTTGCCGACGCGCGACAGCAGCACCGCCTGTCCGTACAGCGCGCCGCCGCGCACGGCGAAGACCGCGATCGTGACGGCACCGAGGATCAGGATGTTGTGAAAATTCTTGTGCACATAGGCTTGATTGATGAAGTCGCCGAGCAGGTAGGCGATGAACGCCGTGCAGCCGGCGGCCAGCGCCATCAGGACGAACGCCACCGCATAGAGCCGCCAGTGCGTCAGCGCGTGCTCGAACAGCAGGCGGCGGATCAGCGTCGCCGTCGTGTACCTGCTGTCGGGTTCGAGCGTAGTCATGCGCCTCCGCGGGGCGTCCGGTGTGGGCGCCGAGGTGCCCGTTCCTTGCCCGTGCGGAGGCGGATTTTCAAGCCGAATCAGCGAGATTGAAAGGCTTCGGGATCACGCGCGTGCATTCCGCGTGGTCAGCTTGCGCTCCCAGCCGAGCGCATGGCCGACGATGACCGAAAGGTCGTCGTATTGCGGCTTCCAGCCGAGCGCCGCGCGCGCACGATCCGAGCTTGCGACGATCTGCGCCGGATCGCCCGGGCG
>DATEKY010000420.1:0-3052 GCA_035277225.1 Xanthobacteraceae bacterium | reverse complement strand
GCGCGAGCCGGGCGCCGAACGACTTGCCGCGCGAGCTGCGCAGCAGGATGCGCCGATAGGAATCCGGATAGACCATCGGCACGTCGCTGGCCGTGTCCACGCCCGCGGCGATGCCCGAATCGATCTGCCCCATCGCAATCTTCAGGCCGATGACGATCGCGGTGTCGAGGCTGGTGCCGCAGGCGCGCTGCAGGTCGAAGGCCGGCGTTTCGCGGGCGAGGCCGGAATCGAGCACGCATTCGCGGGTCAGGCCGAAGTCGCGGGAATGCTTCAGGACCGCACCGGCGCCCACATCGCCGAGCGTCGCGCCCTTGAGCCGGTAGCGCTCGACCAGTGCCGCGAGCGTCGCCGTCAGCATTTCCTGGTTGCTCGCTTCGGCGTACGCGCCCATCGAGCGCGCGAACGGGATGCGCAGACCGCCGAGGATGGCGACCCGGCGTACTGAAGATCCGACGAGCATGGCGGCCTCGCTGTGAGAGAATGGCGACCTCCGGCGAGCATGCCATCGCTCGACCGCTACAGCCATGACCATCTCCACCTCAAGCCGCCTTGCAGCGGACGCCCGGGCCATTTGCGTTCTCGGCCTGCCGCTGCTCGGTAACAACCTGTCCATCATGGGCATGCAATTCGCCGACACGGTGATGGCGGGGCAGCTTGGCGCCCGCGATCTGGCCGCACTTGCCGTCGGCGTCGGCTACTACCATCTGTTCCTGCTGTTCGGTCTCGGCACGCTGATGGCAGTGTCGCCGAGCGTTGCTCATGCGTTCGGCGCGAACGACACAGACAAGGTCACGCGCTACTGCCGCCAGGCGTGGTGGCTCGCGCTTGCGCTCGCCGTCGTGCTGGTCACTGGCTTGTGGCAAGTCGCGCGCGTGTTGCCGGCGATCGGTATCGCGCCGGAAATCATCCCGACCGCAGTCGGCTACGTGCACGCAATGTCGTTCGGGATGCCGGGGCTGCTCGCGTTCCTGGCGCTGCGCTACACCAGTGAGGGCCTGGGACGCACCAAGCCGATCATGTATTTCGGCTTCCTCGGCCTGTCCGCGAACGTGCTCGGCAACTGGGTCTTCATGTACGGCAAGTGGGGCATGCCGCAACTCGGCGCGATCGGCTGCGGCGTCGCGACCGCGATCTCCGAGTGGCTGATGTTTTCCGCGATGTTCATCCACATGCGAACGCAGCGCGCGTATCGCGAGTTCGGCTTTTTCGCGCGCATCGATCCGCCGGACTGGCGCGTGCTGCGCGACCTGACGCGGATCGGCGCGCCGATCGCCGGCAGCATTCTCGCGGAAGGCGGCTTGTTCGTGACCGCGGCGCTGATGATCGGCGGCATGGGCGCGACGCTCACAGCGGGTCACCAGATCGCACTGAACTACGCGTCATTCATGTTCATGGTGCCGCTGGCGATCAGCTCCGCGACGACGATTCACGTCGGCCATACGCTGGGCCGCGGCGATCACGAGCGTGGCCGCTTTGCGGGACTCCTCGGCATCGGCATGTGCGCGAGCGTGATGGCGCTGTCAGCCATCGGCATCCTGCTGTTCGACGACGCGATCGCGAGTCTGTACACGCGCGATCGCGCGGTGCGTGAGGTTGCAGCGGGCCTGCTGCTGATGGCGGCGATCTTTCAGCTGTCCGACGGTGTGCAGGTCGGCGCGCAAGGTGCGCTGCGCGGCTTCAAGGACACCGCCATTCCGATGGCGATGTGCATTTTCTCGTACTGGGTGGTGGGCTTTCCGCTCGCGTACACGTTCGGCGTGCACAACGGCGGCGGTCCGCGTTACGTGTGGATCGGCTTCATCGCGGGCCTCACGGTCAGCGCAGTGCTGCTCGTGACCCGCTACTTGTATGTGTCGCGGCGATCGCTGTCGCCTTCGGGAGTGGAAGCCGGCGTGGCGTGATAGCCGTACCCGAGCGTCTCGATATCCTCGATCACGCCGTCGACGAACTGCACCTGGCGCATCAGCCGGTACGGGCCGAAGTTGTAGGTCCAGATCTCGACCGGCACTTCGACGTAGCCGTCGCCGTAGCTGAGGATGCGGCCGCCGAAGTTGTAGGTCGGACGGCGCAGGATCGATCGCGTCTGGATGTCCGTGGGCTCACCGCAGAACTGCCGCACTTTCGCGCGCGGATCGCCATGAGTCATGAGCCTGTTCCCGCAACGCATGCCGTCGGCGCTGGCCGGAACCGCGACGGCAAGGAGCAGGGCAGCGAGAGCAGTGGAGACGAGGGCGCGCATGGCGTCACTATGCCCCTGGGGCGATGAATTGCCAATGAACAGAATGTCGGACTGCAGCCCGACTCTCGTATGTGCAGGCGCCAGCGGCGGCAGTTCTACAGGCCTTTGCCGTCGATACAATTTCGATACAACTGCGCAAATTTCTCCGGCGTCATCGGCAGCGGGTTGCCGCCGGTCGAGGGGTCGTCGAACGCCTGCTGCGCAAAAGCCGACGCGTGCGCGGCTTCCATGCCGAGATCGCCGAGCGTGCCGGGGATGCCGATCTGCTCGCGCAACGCCAGGATCCACTCCTGCACCGCGTCGAACGACGGCCGCGGCAATCCGAGGTAGGCCGCCAGTCGCGTCATCTTTTCTTCCAGTGCACTGCGATTCCACGCGAGCACGTACGGCATCACCACGCCGTTGGTGAGCCCGTGATGCGTATTGAGATTCGCGGAGCACGGATGGCTGAGGCTGTGCATCGCGCCGAGGCCTTTCTGGAACGCCGTCGCGCCCATCGCGGAGGCGACCATCATTTGCGCCCGTGCTTCGATGTTCTTGCCGTCTGCGACCGCGATCGGCAGCCACTCCTTGACGAGCCGCATGCCTTCGACGGCGATGCCGTCTGCCATCGGATGATGGAACGGCGCGCAATACGCTTCGAGATTGTGCGAAAGCGCATCCATGCCGACCGCCGCAGTCACTTTCGCCGGCAGCCCGAGCGTCAGCTCCGGATCGGCGATCACCAGCGCCGGCTGCATGCGCGGATGGAAGATGATCTTCTTCGTGTGATCGCGCAGATCGGTGATGACCGAGGCGCGTCCGACTTCCGAG
>DATEKY010000419.1:0-5000 GCA_035277225.1 Xanthobacteraceae bacterium | reverse complement strand
GACGTCGCCGCCCTTGTCGAGCAGCGCGGCCGCATCGTCGAACGAGCCGGCTTCCGCGATCGCGGCGTCGGCGAACAGCCCGGTCACCGCTTCGCGCAGCGCGCCGCGAAACAACGGATGATCGTCGGCGATGACGAAATTATAGGACTCCACGGCGGCCCCCGGGACGGTCCGGCGTCATGCCGCACCGCTGAACAACGGCTATTTTCCCGCACCATAGCATTGCGCGAACGCGCGTACAGAGGGGCGTCAGGCGACCTTGGCGCTGCCGAGGGATTCCGTCATGGCCGGCACGTCGAGCCGGTCAGCAAACTCGTCGTGGATGTTGCAGAGCTGCACGCGCAGATAGTTGCGCGTCGTCGGGAAGTCGCGGCCGCGCAGCTGCTCGTGAATCGGCATCAGGTCGAAATAGGTCTGCACCCATTGCTCGGGGATGTCGATCACTCGCTTCGGCGGATGCAGGCCGATGAGCTGGAGCCGGCGCGACAGCTCGGCACGCAGGTTGCGCCACTCGTCGCCGCCGAGCGCGTCGGGCGGCGGATAGCGATCGAACACCGCGAGCACCTGATCGCTCAGCGCCCGCACCACCGTGCCGCGTTCGCCGCCGAGCCGTTCGTGCAGCACGTCCGCGACCGCTTCGGCAACGATCGCGAGCCCGAGCGGATAGGCGCGCCAGCGCGACACCTCGACGGCGGCCTGGAAAGAAGGCTCGCGGAAAAGGACCTTCGAATAGTGCCCGGCGCGCGCGCGGGAATACTCGTAGAGTCCCTTTTGCATCAGGAAGGCGGCGTTCTCGTCGACGAAGGCGCCGACTGCTGCAGCGTCGCGGATCGGCGGCTTGCGGCGCAGGAAATCGAGAAGACCCATCGCCTCATCTGACTGGCAATCGCGCGCCCCCGCCTTGCGTCGAGTTGACGCACCCTCCAAGGGTGCCATGGGTTTCCTTAGTCTTTTCAATGCTTAGATTCCATACATTAGCCGAAAGTCGTACGAAAGTTTCGCACCCCCCGATGCTAGCTTTTTGGTGACCGACTCTCGAACCGATCCGCAGAATCCGGACGAGGGACGTCGCAGCTGGGGGGCTGCGTCGGAAAAAACATGCGCCGCCTCCCCGAAGGTTCATGAGCCTGCCGGCTCGACCGGCATGCGATGAGGGAGGGTGGGGCCGATGGCGGATCCAAAGATCGCCGACTCGAAGGCTAACGAAGAAGCACATTGGGACAAGACGACCAGGCTGATGCTCACGCATCTCGGGATCTGGTTTTTCTTCGGCTACGTCGTCCACATGTTCGTGGTGCCGCTCAACAAGATCGTCATTCCGATCCTCGGTTTCCCGCTCGGCTTCTACATGGCCGCTCAGGGCTCGCTGATCGTGTTCGTCGTGATGCTGTTTATGTTCGCGAAGCAGCAGCACCGGATCGACCGCGAGCACGGCTACGCCGAAGAAGACTGAGGGGGACACCATGGCAACGCAAACGGCCGGCGGCACCGGCGACTTCATCAAGAACCTCGGACGGATGTACGGCACGTATACCGGAGGCTTCGTCGCCTTCATCGTGCTGCTGGCGATCCTCGAGCAGGTCGGCGTACCGAACAAGGTGCTCGGCTATCTGTTCGTGTTCTTCACGCTCGCGGTCTACGCCGTCATCGGCGTGATGACACGCACCGCGGAAGTGTCCGAGTATTATGTCGCCGGACGGCGCGTGCCGGCCTTCTACAACGGCATGGCGACCGGCGCCGACTGGATGTCGGCGGCCTCCTTCGTCGGCATGGCCGGCTCGCTGTTCCTGCTCGGCTATGACGGCCTTGCCTGGGTGCTCGGCTGGACCGGCGGCTTCGTGCTGGTCTCGATCCTGATCGGGCCCTACCTGCGCAAGTTCGGCGCCTACACGGTGCCCGACTTCCTGTCGTTCCGTTACGGCGGCAATCTCGCGCGCTTCCTCGGCGTGATCGTGCTGGTGTGCTGCTCGTTCACCTACGTGACCGCGCAGATCTACGGCACCGGCATCATCGCCTCGCGCTTCCTCGGCATGCAGTTCGAGCTCGCGGTGTTCGCCGGCCTCGTCGGCATCCTGCTGTGCGCGATGCTCGGCGGCATGCGCGCGGTGACCTGGACGCAGATCGCGCAATACATCGTGCTGATCGTCGCCTACCTGGTGCCGATCATCATCCTGTCGACCAAGAAGTACGGCATTCCGATCCCGGAACTGACCTACGGCGCGGCGATCGCCGAGATCGGCGCGCGCGAAGGGCAGCTGGTGAAGGACGGCCTCGCGGTCCTCTGCAACAAGGAGGCCTGTCCTCCCGGAACGCTGCGGCCGCACATCCAGCCGTTCATGAACTACACGCCGCTGAACTTCTTCGGCATCATCTTCTGCATGATGGTCGGCACCGCCTCGCTGCCGCACATCCTGATGCGCTACTTCACCACGCCGTCGGTGAAGGAAGCGCGCGACTCCGTCGCGTGGTCGCTGCTGTTCATCTTCCTCCTGTACTTCTCGGCGCCGGCCTACGCGGCGTTTTCCAAGCTCGAGGTGTACACCAACATCATCGGACGGGACCTGAACGCGATCCGACCCTGGCTGTTCAACTGGGGCGAACTGGGACTGATCCAGATCTGCGGCAAGAACGCCGCCAATCTGCAGGCGGTCCTCGACGCCTGCAAGGCGATCGCCGGTCATCCGGGCGTCCTCCGGTTCCAGGACTTCGTGATCAACACGGACGTGATCGTGCTCTCCACGCCGGAGATCGCGGGCCTTCCCTACGTGATCTCGGGCCTGGTCGCGGCCGGCGGCCTTGCCGCCGCGCTCTCCACCGCCGACGGGCTGCTGCTCGCCATCGCCAACGCGCTCAGCCACGACGTCTATTACAAGATGATCCAGCCACTGCGGATGCAACGGCAGTGGACCGTCATCGGCGTCATGGCGGCGGTCGTTGTCGGAGCGATCATCTGGTTCGCCGCGGTGCCGGGACCGTTCGGAATACAATGGCGCTGGTGGTCGATTCTCGGCCTCCTCGCCCTTGTGGCCGTGGTCTACCCCCTGATGCGGACGGCAAACGAAGTCGAACGCCGGCTCATCATGGCGCGCGCGCTGTTGCTGCTCGTGGCGGTCTGCTCGGCCGCGCTCGCATCGACGCGGCCGTCGGACATCCTCGCGATGGTGGGCTGGGCGTTCTCGCTCGCCATGGCGGGCAACTTCCCGGCGCTCACGCTGGGCATCTGGTGGAAGCGCGCCACCACCACGGGCGCCATCTGCGGGATCGTCGCAGGGTGGGGCATCTGCCTGTTCTACCTCGTGGTCTCGCGCTACTTCCCGCAGGCCGGCGTCACCTACTTCGGAATGACCTCGCTGCTCAATCCGGAGACCGGCAAGGCGCTGATCAACGTCGCGCAGATCATGGCGGATCCGAAATGGGTTGCCGACGTTCCGGCGAGTGCCGCGAACCCGATGGCCAACCGGGTCGGCTGGTTCGACCTCAACAACATCAACTGCGGATTGCTCGGGATGCCGCTCGGCTTCCTGGTGATCTACGTGGTCAGTCTGTTCACCAAGGCGCCGTCGATGGAAATGCAGGCCTTCATCGACGAGATCCGCAAGCCGCGCGGACGAACCGTGCTCGAGGAGAAAGTCTGACCGCCTCGTCGGTCTGTTGCAGGCGGGGCCCCACGGGGCCCCGCTTCGTTTGCAGACCTGCAAGCCTTGCCGCACCGCGCCGCCGGCGCCATGGTGCGCCGGCACGGAGCTGACGCGTGGGCACTTCGATCCTGACCTACTGGTACTACCACCTGCCGAACTTCGTGCTGGCGGCGCTGATGTACACGCTGCTCGGCCGCGTCGTGCTCGGGTTCTTCGTCGATGCGGACTCGCCGAATTACATCTGGCGCTTCTTCTGCCGCATCACCGATCCGGTCGTGGCCGCCGTCGCGGCCGTGACGCCGAAAGCCGCGGCGCCCGTCATCGTCTGGCTGTTCGGCGTCGTGTGGCTGTTCTGGCTGCGCGTCGGATTTCTCATCCTGGTCACGATGTACGGCATCGCGCCGCGGGCAAGCTGAGACACGTGATGGACCGCAACCTCTATTACGTCGCCATCGCGTTCTTCGGGATGATCAACGGTCTGTTCAACCAGGCGCTGGTGCCGTTCGCCTATCTGTTCGCCAAGGTGCTGGCGCCGGCGCTGCTGTTCGGCTCGGAATCGCTCACCTTGATGTTCGCCTCGCTGATGGCCTCGACCGCAACCATCATCGCCGGCGGCGTCCCGGCCGCGCTGTATGAGCGCTACGTCGGCGCGAAGGACTCGACCGAGGTCTCGCTGTGGATCTGGCTCGCCGGCACCGGGCTGCTGACGCTGCCGGCCGTCGGCAATTTCTTTCAGATCGGGCTGTGAGCCCCGAGCCGCACCCGGGCACGCCATTGTGAGTGCACCGCACGGCAAATAAATTGCAGGATCGAAAGGCCGGGATCGGGGTTCATCGGAAGAGGACCGCGCCTTGGAGCATATGCGCCACATCGCTTACGAGACCGTGCTGCGCGCCTGCGGCTTCGGCTCGCTCGCCATCTTCTGCGTCATGATCGGCATGTCGTTCGAGCCGCGCCTCGCCTTCCAGGCCGGCGGCACGCTGACCATGCTGATGACCTGCATCCTGCTCTACAAGGCGCGCGAGGCGCTGACCAAGGACTACCGCCGCACCGAGATGTGGCTCTACATCGAGAAAGACCAGCGCCCGCCGGCGGCCTACGCGCAATGGGCGAGCTCGACGATCCTGCGCGAGACCTACCTCACCTTCGCGTTCTGGACCTCGGCGATCGCCATCTCGATGTGGCTGATCGCGCTGACCTTTTGGGTCCTCGGCTTTTGAGTTCCGGGCAGGCGCAGTCCTGCGCAATTTGATGCATTTAGGACTCGTTAACGAAGCAAGCGCACACTTTTTCACCGTGGCACCTGTTTAGGCAGGGTTTTTGCCTCAGCAGATGTCCGGCGGCGAGGAACGTGCGCCGGTG
>DATEKY010000418.1:0-3307 GCA_035277225.1 Xanthobacteraceae bacterium | reverse complement strand
CGACGCGCTCGAGGGCATGATCGTCAACGAGGACATCATCCTGGAAATCGTGCGGCCCGGCACCGGCGATCCGGTGGCGGATGGCGAGGTCGGCGAAGTCGTGGTCACCACGTTCAACCCGGATTACCCGATGATCCGCCTCGCGACCGGCGACATGTCGGCCGTGCTGGCGGGCGCCTCGCCCTGCGGGCGCACCAATACGCGCATCAAAGGCTGGATGGGCCGCGCCGATCAGACCACCAAGGTGAAGGGCATGTTCGTGCGCCCCGAACAGGTCGCCGAGGTGGCCAAGCGCCATCCGGAACTGCTGCGCGTGCGCCTCGCGGTGACGCGCGAGGCCGAGCAGGACGCGATGACCTTGCACGCCGAATGCGCGACGCCGAGCGACGGGTTCGAACAGACGATCGCCGAAACGCTGCAATCGGTCACCAAGCTCAAGGGCGCGGTGAAGCTGGTCGCGCCGGGCTCGCTGCCGAACGACGGCAAGGTGATCGCGGACGAGCGCCCGGTGGGCTGACTATTTGGCCGCGATCCGTCCCTCGACGCCGGTGCGCGCCGTGCCGATCTTGCGGAGATATTCGACCACCTCGTTCACCATCAGCGGCGCGTCGTTGTCGGGCGTGATGCGCCGCGCGTCGGCGAACATGGTGTAGTCGTCGCCGCCGCGCGCGAGGAAGTCGAGCACCGCGACGCGGTAGGTCCTGCTTTCCTCGAGCGGCGCGCCGGCGACCTTCATCGCGGTGACGCGGCTGCCGGCGTCGCGCGCCGGATCGAATGTCACCTCGATGCCGGAGACATGCGGGAAGCGCCCGGCGGCGCGCGGCAGGAGAGACAGCCCGTTCTCCATCGCGCGCCGCAGCCCGCTCCCGCTGATCTCCACCACCACGATGCGGTTGTTGAACGGCAGTTCGGCGAGGATATCGCCCTGCGAGATGCGCGCGCCGGCCTCGTAGCTCTTGCCCGCGCGGATGCCGCCGCCGTTCAGCACCGCCGCGTCCGCGTGCATGGTGACGCGCATCGCGTCGGCGAACAGGTTGCCGATCGCGGCTTCGCGCGTGCGCACGGTTGCGGTGGAGGAGTCGAGCGCGACGGTCGTGACGCAGATCGCCTCGCTCATCTTGTCGATCAGCGCCGACTCGAAGCGCGTCACGACCGCCGCAACCTCCGGATCGGGCGTCACGGTCGCGGTGTCGATCACGCGGAACTGCGGCCACCAGCTGGCGACGCGTTTCGCGCCATCCTCGCGCACCGAGATCGCGACGTCGACGCAGGTGACATAGTGCGCGTCGTAGCCGGACTCGACCAGCGCGCAGCGGCCGTCATGATTGACCAGCAGGTCGTGGGTGTGACCGGTCAGCAGCAGCTCGGCCGGGCGCTCGTATTGCAGCTTGATCGCGTCGCCGCGATTGCAATGCAGCACCGCGCAGACGAAGTCCGCGCCCTCCTGCCGCAGCGCCGCCGCCTGCGCCTTGGTGGTGTCGATGCTCGATGCAAAGCGCAGGTCCTCCGGCGAGGACATGCGGGCGGACTGCTCGTAGGCGATGCCGGTCAACCCGATGCGCACGCCGTCGACCGTCATCATCGAACGATCCTTGAAGCGCGGCAGCGTGGCGCCGCCGGCGTCGCGGAGGTTCGCGCCGTAGAGCGGGAAGGTCGCTTCGCCCATGCGCTCGAGGAACACCGCCTTGCCGAAATCGAACTCGTGATTGCCCGGCGCGAAGATATCCGGCGCGATCATGTTGGTCAGCGCCACGATGTGCGCGCCGCGGTCGAGCCCGGACATCACCGACGGCGAGAGCGTGTCGCCGCCATGCGCCACGATCACGCTGCGGCCCTCGGCACGCGCCCGCTCGCGCTCGGCCTTCACCACGGCGGCGAGGCGCGCGAAGCCGCCGCGCGACTTCCCGTCGGGAAACGGCTGTTCGGCCATCAGGTAGAAATCGTTGAACAGCACGAACGTCACGGTCGCGCGGTGCGTCGTCTGCGCCCAGCCGGGGCGCCAGCCGGTCAGCAGCGCGAGCGTCGAGCCGAACGAGGCAAGGAATGAGCGGCGGGTGAACATCAGGGCGTTTTCTCTTGTTGGCCCTTAACATGCGTATAATAAGGCCGCCATGCGAGATGCAAACGAGATGAACGGGGAAGTGAACGCCGGGGCCTCGGAGCTGCCGGCCGGCCATCCGGCGGCGGCGTCCGGCCGCATCGGCGTGCTGATCGTCAATCTCGGCACGCCGGATGCGACCGACTACTGGTCGATGCGCCGCTATCTGAAGGAATTCCTCTCCGACCGCCGCGTCATCGAGACCAATCGCGTCCTGTGGTGGCTGATCCTCAATCTCGTCATCCTCACGATCCGGCCGGGCCGCAAGGGGCGCGACTACGACACGATCTGGAATCGCGAGCGCGACGAATCGCCGCTGAAAACCATCACCCGCGCGCAGTCCGAAAAGCTCGCCGCAATGCTCGCGCCGGTCGATGCGCGCATCACGGTCGACTGGGCGATGCGCTACGGCAATCCGTCGATCGCAGCGCGGCTCGACGCGCTGCAGCGCGCGGGATGCGAGCGCATCCTGGTGGTGCCGCTCTATCCGCAGTATTGCGCCGCGACCACCGCGACCGTCGCCGACAAGGTGTTCGACACGTTGAAGACGATGCGCTGGCAGCCGGCGGTGCGGATCGCGCCGCCGTGGCATGACGATTCGGTCTATATCGAGGCGGTTGCAGGATCGCTCGAGGCGGAGCTCGCTAAGCTCTCGTTCAAGCCCGACGTGATCCTCGCGTCGTTCCACGGCATCCCGAAGGACTATCTGATCAAGGGCGACCCTTACTATTGCCAGTGCCACAAGACCGCGCGGCTTTTACGCGCACGGCTCGGGCTCGACGAGGAGACATTCAGGCTCACCTTCCAGTCGCGTTTCGGCGCGGCCGAATGGCTGCAGCCCTACACCGACATGACCGTGAAGTCGCTCGCCGAAAGCGGCGTGAAGAATCTCGCGATCGTGACGCCGGGCTTCACGGCCGACTGTCTCGAAACGCTGGAGGAGATCGCGCGCGAGAACGCGGAGGTTTTTCACCATGCGGGCGGAAAGAGCTTCGCCGCAATCCCCTGTCTCAACGACAGCGAGGGAGGCATGGCAGTGATCGCACACGTTGCATTGCGTGAATTGAAGGGCTGGATCGAGCGCTGAACCCTGCAGCGCAATCCGCTTATATGGGCTCTGTCTGCGGGTTTTCCAGACCATCTTGCCGAAGGTAAGTCTATCGCCCACATTTTACTTTAGCGGGATTTCCCGCATCGGGAGGGTTGCCG
>DATEKY010000417.1:0-2484 GCA_035277225.1 Xanthobacteraceae bacterium | reverse complement strand
GCCGACATAGAGCGGCAACTGCAGCCAGCGCGACGAGAAGATCAGCTGCGGCAGGGGACGCAGGCCGGCGTAGCCCTTCGGCGGGACGGGATCATCAGCAGCCATCGACATGCAAAAGCCTCCAGGGCGACGAAACCGCTTATATTTGATTCGGTGACAACCGGTTGAAGCGCGCCGGATTGCCGCAGCGCCGCGGCGCCGCGGCTAATCCGACTTCGGGAATGCGCCGCCGAGCTTTGCCGCAACGTCGGCCCGCGCAGCCTTGATCTTCGCGCCGTAGTCCGCCGCGAACGGCTCGGTCAGCACCTCTTCCAGCGCCGCCAGTATCGCCCACAACGCCGGCAGTTCCGCCTTGTGCTGCAAGGCTTCGTTCAGCGGCTCACCCTCCTCCTCGTCCGCGGTGCGCGAGAGGAATTCGAACAGTACGAGTGCGACCGAACGGTCGAGCGTCACCTGAACCTGAGCGTTCACCGCAATCTCCCGCGCGCGTCGTCATCCGGTGGCGGATCGTTCCACCGGCCGCTATTATGCCTCACTCAGGAGCGCCACCCATGACGATTGTGATCCACTACTGCGGCAGTTGAGGCTACGAGCCGAAAGCCCTCGGTGCGAGGGCACGACTGCAAAAGCTGACCGATGCGGATATCGAGCTCGTGCGCGGCAGCGGCGGCGTGTTCGAGATCACGGTCGATGGCGCGCTGAAATTCTCCAAGCAGGCGGTCGGCCGCTTTCCCACCAATGCGGAGATCGACGCGTTGGTGAAGCGGTGAGAAGCCCTCGCAGTCCTAACGCGTGAACTTCTTGTACTTGATCCGGTGCGGGATCGTTGAGTCCGTCCCGAGCCGCCGCATCTTGTCGGCTTCGTAGTCCTGGTAGTTGCCCTCGAACCATTCGACGTGGCTGTCGCCCTCGAAGGCGAGCATGTGGGTCGCGATGCGGTCGAGAAACCAGCGATCGTGGCTGATGATCACGGCGCAGCCGGCGAAATCCTCCAGCGCCTCTTCCAGCGCACGCAGCGTATCGACGTCGAGATCGTTGGTCGGCTCGTCGAGCAGCAGCACGTTGGCGCCGGACTTCAGCATCTTGGCGAGGTGCACGCGGTTGCGCTCGCCGCCCGACAGCGTGCCGACCTTTTTCTGCTGGTCCGCGCCCTTGAAGTTGAACGCCGAGCAGTAGCCGCGCGAGTTCACCTCGCGCTTGCCGAGCTGCAGCTGGTCGAGCCCGCCGGAGATCTCCTCCCACACGGTCTTGTTGCCGTCGAGCGCGTCGCGGCTCTGGTCGACGTAGCCGAGATGCACCGACTCGCCGATCTCGATCGATCCTGCGTCGGGCTTGTCCTGCCCGGTGATCATGCGGAACAGCGTGGTCTTGCCGGCGCCGTTCGGGCCGATCACACCGACAATGCCGCCCGGCGGCAGCTTGAAGCTGAGACCGTCGATCAGCAGGTTGTCGCCGAAGCCTTTCTTCAGGCCCTCGAAATCGACCACGTTGTTGCCCAGCCGCTCGGCGACCGGGATGACGATCTGCGCGGTCTGGGTCTGCTTCTCGGCCGCCTGCTTGAGCAGGTCCTCGTAGCGCTGGTACCGCGCCTTCGACTTCGCCTGCCGCGCCTTCGGGCTGGCGGCGACCCATTCCTGCTCGCGCGCGAGCGTGCGCTGGCGCGCCTCTTCCTCGCGGCCCTCCTGGGCGAGCCGCTTCTGCTTCTGCACCAGCCAGGACGAATAGTTGCCCTCGTAGGGAATGCCGCGGCCGCGGTCGAGCTCGAGAATCCACCCCGTGACGTTGTCGAGGAAGTAGCGGTCGTGGGTGACGATCAGGATCGCGCCCGGATAGTTGCGCAGGTGCCCTTCGAGCCAGGCGACGCTCTCGGCGTCGAGATGGTTGGTCGGCTCGTCGAGCAGCAGCAGCTCGGGCTGTTCCAGCAGCAGCCGGCACAGCGCGACGCGGCGCCGCTCGCCGCCCGACAGTTTGGTCACGTCGGCGTCGTCCGGCGGACAGCGCAGCGCGTCCATCGCGAGATCGACCTGGCTGTCGAGATCCCACAGGTTCTTGCTGTCGATCTCGTCCTGCAGCCGCGACATCTCGTCGGCGGTCTCGTCGGAATAGTTCGCCGCGATCTCGTTGTAGCGGTCGATCAGCGCCTTCTTGGACGCCACGCCCTCCATGACGTTCTCGCGCACGGTCTTGGTCTCGTCGAGCTGCGGCTCCTGCTGCAGGTAGCCGACCCGCGCACCCTCCGCGACCCACCCCTCGCCGACGTAATCGGTGTCGATGCCCGCCATGATGCGCAGCAGCGTCGACTTGCCCGAGCCGTTGACGCCGAGCACGCCGATCTTGGCGTCCGGGTAGAACGACAGATGGATGTTATCGAGCACCTTGCGGTTGCCCGGATAGGTCTTGGACAGACCCTGCATGTGATAGATGAACTGACGGGCCATTCTGCCCTGCCCTCGCTGAAATGTCGGGAATTCGGCGCTGATGTAG
>DATEKY010000416.1:0-2112 GCA_035277225.1 Xanthobacteraceae bacterium | reverse complement strand
GATGTGCGCGATCGAGCGGCTCGCCGCCGTGGTGACGATCGCGGCGGTTTCCATCTCCTCGCCGTTCGGCCCCATCCAGCTTTCCCACAAGCCGGCGAACGCCATCGGCGCGCCGGACTTCAGCCGCACGAAGTACGGCCGCCCCCGATCGCCCTCGCGCTTCCACTCGTAGAAGCCGTCGGCCGGGAACAGGCAGCGCCGCCGCTTCATGGCATTCTTGAACGCCGGCTTCTCATTCACCGACTCGCCGCGCGCATTGATAAGCAGCGAGAACGCGCGCGGGTCCTTCACCCAGGACGGGATCAGTCCCCAGCGCACCAGCGCGAACTGCCGCTTGCCCTCGACCATGCGCACGATCGGCACCGGCTGGGTCGGCGCCACGTTGTAGCGGGCTGGGAAATTCGGCTGCTCGAAATAACGAAACAGCGCCCGCAGCGCTTCCGGATTGGTGATGACGGCGTAGCGTCCGCACATGAGAATGTCTGCTCAACTCTTTCAACCACGTATTGAAACAGGGCGGCCACCGCCTTGTTTCTTAATCGAGATTTAACCACGCCGGACAAGACTGCCAGACCTGAACCGAGATGCTCGCCCCGGCCCGATGCCCGTCCAGCCGATTCCGATAGCTTACGACGTTGCGGCCGATCCGGCGCGGCTGGCGGCCGCGAACATCAATCCGAAGACCCGGCTTGCCTCCGATTATCTCAACCACTTCAACGAAGCCGTGATGCTGCTCGACCTTCTGCCGAGCATGCCGGAATGCATCGTGGAGCTGATCGGCTGGGAGCCGATGGACTACCAGGAGCATTTCGCGAACTCGCATTTCAAGGACAGGGAGCTGGCCATCGCGGCGTATGACGCCGCGGACCCGGTCGCACGGGTGCGGCTGGAGGAACTGGCCGACACCATGAACGCGCTGCTGGTCGCGACCTGCGAGGCGTTCCAGCGCCGCGCCTCGCTCGAGGTCGCGACCGCGCTCGCGGTCGAGACCGCGGCGCGGCTGAAGCCGCTGGTCGCGCGCGCCGGCGCCGTGATCAACGGCTACACCGTCGCGACCGCGGAAGACATGACGACCGGCGAGCAGCAGGCCGCGGTCGACGCGCTGCTGGAAAAGTAGCAGAACGTCTGCCGTCATCCCGTGACGGCGAAAGACAAAATGTCCGACCCCCGCATGTATCCCGAGCGGCCTTTCCTCGCGGTCAGCGCCGCGATCATCCGCGACGGCCGGGTGCTGATCGCGCGGCGCAACAAGGGCGCCAGCACCGGCGCTTTCACCTTGCCGGGCGGCGTGGTCGAGGCAGGCGAGACCTTGCACGAAGCCGTCGTGCGCGAGATCCGCGAGGAGACCGGCATCGTGATCGAACCGCTGGCGCTCGCGGGCCAGCGCGAATTCATCACCCGCGACGGCTCGGGCCGCGTCTCGCGCCACTTCGTCATCTTGTGCTTCGCGTGCCGCTGGGTGTCGGGCGAAGGCACGCCGCTCCTGGAAGAGCTGTCCGAACTGCGCTGGCTGCGGGCCGAGGAGCTTGCCGGACTCAAAACCACCACCGAGGGTCTCCTCGACATCGTGAACTCGGCGTTCCGGTTGATCGAGGCAACTTGAGCTGTCATCCCGGGCGAGCGCAGCGAGACCCGGGACCCATCATTCGCCATACGAGGTCCGTGATTTATGGGTCCCGGCTCGCGCGGCGCGTCGCGCCGCTTGGCCGGGATGACAGCGGAGATGCGCTCGGCCGGGATGACAGCGGAGATGCCTTGGCGGGATGACCGCCTTGCCCTCGCCGCAACGGGTGGGCATATCGGGGCGATGTCGCGCGCCTTCGCCCTCCTTCTGCTGATCCTCGCCGCATCCCCCGCTTTCGCGCAGGCGACGCAAGGCGGGCGGCCGGCCTATGAAAACGACCTGCAGCGCCTCTCGGAAATTCTCGGCGCGCTGCACTATCTGCGCGACATCTGCGGCGCGCGCGAGGGGCAGGCTTGGCGCAACGAGATGCAGGCGCTGCTCGATGCCGAGGCGCCGAGCGGCGAGCGCAAGGAGCGCCTGACCGCAAGCTTCAACCGCGGCTACCGCGGCTTCCAGCAAAGCTACCGCACCTGCACGCCGGCAGCCGA
>DATEKY010000415.1:0-7941 GCA_035277225.1 Xanthobacteraceae bacterium | reverse complement strand
CCGCGCGATGCCTCGGCAAGCCAGCCGAACACGTTGAAAACCATCGGCTTTCGCTCGAGATGGAAGATCTCGACGTCGCGCGCCGCCTTGTTCAGCCGGTCCCACACCTCGGCGAAGCGCGCGAGCCGCGAGGGCTCGGCGCGCGCCGCCGTGACGCGAGCGCTGAGCCAGTCGCGTACCGCGTCGACGAAGGCCGCAAATGCGCTCTCGTCGCGCCCGAGCGCGTCGCCGAGCGCATGCAGGTCGCGCGGGTTCACGGCGGGCAGCGCACCGAGCAGCGTATTCACCTGCTCGCGCACCTTCAGCGCAGTGCCGCCGAGCAGGTCGAGCGCGCGTGCGACGCTGCCGTCCGAGGCGGTAGCGGCGGCCTTGATGTCGGCTTCGGTCGCGTCGCGTTGCAGCGCATCGGCGAGCGAACGCGCGACGTCCTCGCCCGAGAGCGGCCGCAGCGCGAGGCGGCGGCAGCGGGAGCGGATGGTCGGCAGCAGGCGGCCGGGCGCATGGCTCACCACCAGCAGCAGCGATTTTGCCGGCGGCTCCTCGAGGATCTTCAGCAGCGCATTGGCACCGGCGGCGTTCAGCTCGTCCGCGCTGTCGACGATGCAGACGCGCCAGCCGCCCTCCCCGGCGGTCGAGCCGAAGAATCCGATCGTCTTGCGCACCATGTCGACCGGAATGACCGTGGAGATCTTGCCCTTGTCGTCCTCGACGCGTTCGAGCGCGAGCAGGTCGCTGTGGCCCTGCGCGGCGACACGGCGCACGGCCGGATTGTCCGGCGCCAGCGCGAGCGATTCCGCATTCTGCACGGCGGAGCTCGCAGTGTCCGGATGCGCGAACACGAAGCGCGCCATGCGGTAGGCGAGCGTCGCCTTGCCGATGCCGCGCGACCCGCCGATCAGCCAGGCGTGCGGCATGCGCGAGCCGCGATAGGCATCGAGAAACGCGTGCTCGGCTTCGACGTGGCCGTGGAGGGTCAGGGTCTCGCGCGGATGCGGGACTGCGGTGTCCGCGCTCACGAGGCGTCCCGCACCATCACCGGCGCCTGCGGCGGATTGAGCCGCTCGCTCACCGCCGACCAGACGAACTCTCCGACGGTCGCCGGATCGGCGCCGGCATTGATCACGACGCAGCGCTTCGGCTCGTTCTCGGCAAGCTCCAGATAGGCCTCGCGCAGCTTCTTGTGGAAGTCGAACGCCTCGGCCTCGAAGCGGTCGACCGCGGCGTCGCCGCGCCGCTCGCTCGCGCGCCGCAGACCGACATCGGGCGTGACGTCGAGGATGATGGTCAGGTCCGGGATCAGGTCGCCGACCGTGACCTTCTCCAGCCGGGAGATCAGCCGCGCGTCGACGTTGCCGAGCACGCCCTGATAGATGCGGGTCGAATCCGCGAAGCGGTCGCTGATCACCCACTGGCCGCGCTCCAGCGCGGGCTGGATGGTCTGGCGCAGATGGTCGGCGCGCGCCGCCGCAAACAGGATGGCCTCGGCATGCGGGCCGAGCGGCTTGGCGGCGCCCGACAGCAGCACATGACGGATCGCCTCGGCGCCGGCCGAGCCGCCGGGCTCGCGGCTGACGACCACGTCGAGGCCGACCGACTTCAGCCGGTTCGCGAGCCGCGCGGCCTGCGTGGACTTGCCGCCGCCCTCGCCGCCTTCGAATGTGATGAACTTTCCCCTCATCACAAACGATCCACTCCCGCGCGGAACACGTTGATCACCATCTCGCCGACCGCGTCGAAGGCGCGCTGCGGCAGCCCGCCGCCGCCGCCGTCTTCGCCGGCCTGCAGCGGCACTTCGAGCACGACGTTCTCGCCGCGGGACACTTTCAGCACGCCGATCGGCTTGCCCTTCTCGACCGGCGCCATCACCGGACCGGAATAGACCACCTTCGCGCTGAGCTTCTCGGAGGTCGAGCGCGGCACCAGCAACCGGATCGCGGTCGGGCTCACCAGCGGCACGCGGCCTTTCGCCCCGCCGTACATTTTCGCTTCGCCGACCGTCTCGCCCGCGGCAAACAGCGGCCGAGCCTCGAACCCGCGGAAACCCCATTCGAGCAGCTTGCGCGCCTCGTCGGCGCGCTCCTTCATGGTCTTCATGCCGTTGACCACGACGATGAGGCGCAGGTTGTTGTTCACCGCCGACCCGGTCAGCCCGTAGCCGGCCTCCTTGGTGAAACCGGTCTTCAGCCCGTCCGCGCCGATGCCCATCGCGAGCAGCGGGTTGCGGTTCTGCTGGCGCACCTTGTTCCAGGTGAATTCGCGCTCGCCGTAGAACTTGTAGGCGTCCGGGTAGGTCCGGATGATGTGCTGCGCGAGCTTGGCCAGTTCGCGCGCCGTCATCTTGTGCTCGGGATCGTGCAGGCCGGTCGAATTGGTGAAGTTCGACTGCGTCAGCCCAAGCTCCCTGGCGCGCTTGTTCATCATGTCGGCGAACGCCAGTTCGCTGCCCGCGATGCCTTCCGCGAGCGCGATGCAGGCATCGTTGCCGGACTGGATCATCACGCCGTGCAACAGGTCGCGCACGCTGACGCGGCTGTTGAGCGCCGCAAACATCGCCGAGCCGCCGGAGGGCGCGCCGCCCTTGCGCCAGGCGTTCTCGCTGATGGTCATCTCGTCTTCGTATTTGAGCTTGCCCTCGGCGATCGCATGCAGGACCACCTCGGTGGTCATCAGCTTGGACATGCTGGCCGGCGGACTGGGCTTGTCGGAATTGCGCTCGAACAGCACCGTGCCGGTCTCGGCGTCCATCAGGATGGCGTAGGGCGCCGTGGTCTGGAACCCGTCTTCCTTCTTCGGCGGCGGGGTTTGCGCGTGAGCCGGCAGCACGAGGCCGCAGACCGCGAGGGCGGCAGCGCAAACGATCGACCGTGCAACGAAATGAAGGGCCATGTTGGCTCCGGCGCGCGCCCCAATCCCAGATGTATCGATTGGAAGGCGAACTTGCCAAGCCTTTCGGCCAAATCAAGGGCCGAAAGCCTCAAGTTTCGCACCGCGCCGCGGACGGGCGCACCCGTTTCGTCAGGAAAAGCAGATCAGTAGAGGCCGCGACCGGTGATCATCGCGCGGATCGGGTCCTGCGCATAGGCAGTGACCGGCGAGACGGCCGGCGGCTGCGGGGTCCAGGGTGCGCCGCGGGCAACTCCCCTCGCCTCCACGGTTTGCTCGACCGGCGGCACGAAGCGCCGCTCGACCACGCGGCCGCGCGCCAGGTACGGCGCCGGATCGGTATCGGGCGAGACGTCGGCGATCTGCGGGCCGTAGCGATGGCGCGCCAGCGCTGCGCTCGCGAGGGTGCTCGCGTCGGCATCCGCCATCCGCGTCCGCGGGTAAGCAGACGCCACGCGTCCGTCGCGCTCGCCGAGATCGTAGGGCCGGTCCTGCGGCAGCGGTATGCCTTCGCGCATCGATGACGGGCGGCGCCCGAAATCGGGCAGGAAGCGATTCGACGCGACCATCACGCCCGAGGGCGCCGGCGCCGGGCTGCCTTCGCGCAAGGTCGCCATGAGCAGGCGGTCATCGGTGCCCTGGATCGGCGCCGGCCCGACATATTCGACGCGCACGCGCGCGGTGCCGTGGCCCTTGAAGCCGAGCAGGTCGGCGGCGCGCGCCGAAACGTCGATCTCGCGGTTGGCATGATAGGGGCCGCGATCGTTCACCCGCACGATCAGCGACTTGTGGGTGCGCAGATTGGTGACGCGGGCATAGCTCGGCATCGGCATGGTCGGATGCGCCGCCGAGATCGCCTCCATGTCGTAGACTTCGCCGTTGGCGGTGAGGCGGCCGTGGAAATCGTCGCCGTACCAGGAGGCGAGGCCTTCGTTACGGTAGCTGCGGTTCTCTTCCGGCGTATAGGTGACGCCGGCCACCTGATAGGGCTTGCCGACGCGATAGACGCCGCCGCCCTTCGGCACCGGCTGCCCCGGCTCGACCACGCGCGGGCTCGCCGCCACGCCGTATCGCGGATCGACGCGGCTGGTCAGTTTCGAGGAGGACGAGCAGTTGGCAAGCACCAGGCAGCCGAGCACAACCGCGCCGGCACGCGCGAGCCTTGCGCCTTTATCGCTATTCCCGCACCCCATCGACCGCGAACGTCCCCGTCGTTCCGGCGGCTTTCGCCGCGCCAGGGTCCGACCCCTACCCTGCATTGGTTAAGATAGCCGCGCCTGGCATTCCCGCCAACCGCGTCCGCCCTACCGTGGTAAACACCCGATTGCCACTTTGAGGCTTTGGTAAGGCAAAGTGGAGGCGCGCTTTGCAAAGGAGCGAGCCATCGCGCGCCTGCAAGCGCAGCGTTCGACTCTAAAGCAGCCATCCAAGCCCGATGGCACGGACGAAGCTCTCTTTGTCGTTCCCGGCAGCGAGCCACATCAGGAAAGCGACGAGACCGGCGCGCACAACAATACTTAGCGCGAACATCATCGGCTGATCGTTTGCGCTGAACGTCCAGCCTTCGTCGTAGACCATGCCTGAGCGAAAGCCGCGCACCAGCGTCCACAAGATGACGATGGCCAATCCGGCAAAAACGAGCTGGGAGATCGTCGGCATCGGCAAGGATTATTCGGACCAAGTTTCCAATCCGTTGCGAGCCGACACGAGCGCGGCCGCGGTGATCGGCGGATTGTCGGCCGCGTGCTCGCGGCGCGGTGAGGTCCAAGCCGCGTGGGATTGCCAAGCTGTTCGCGCCTGCTATAGGGCTAACCCGCTGAAATCGCTTATCCGGAGAGGTGGCCGAGTGGTTTAAGGCAGCGGTCTTGAAAACCGCCAGAGGGGTAACTCTCTCGTGGGTTCGAATCCCACCCTCTCCGCCAGCGCCGCACGCAAGCTCTTGAGTCGAAGGCGCTCGGTGGAGAACATCCTTTCCTGGGCACAACTCTACGCACAAAAGCGCGTGACCCTGTCGCCGGCTGGAATCGGTTCCGGCCGGGAAAGACCAACCCGCGCGATCGCGAAAGTTCGCCGTGACGAAAAATCTACGCGTGCGACGGATCGTGGCCGCCCTCGTTGGCCGCTGAGAAGTGACCTGCATTGGCGGCGACTCGATCAATCGCGCCTCCAATCCCGCCTTCCTGAAAGTAACGTTAAGTGTAGCCCGCACAAGACTTTCCACCTTGCCGGTTCCATAGTCCCGCGAGATGCGCTGGCCGCTTGATGGCGGGGACGACAGTGGGACCACGAGAAGCTCTTCAACAGGTTCGGGCGATCATCAAAGATGCGCTCGCCACCGACGATATCGAAACGATCTATCGGCTCCTCCATGAGATGCACGGGGTCACCGATAAGGCACTCGGTCGCGGCACTTTGCGCGCTGCCCGACTGGTGCGGCATTAGCGCGGCTTGGCCCCGGCCGTCTCGGCGCGATTCATTGTTAATTCACTGGACGCTTGCACCGAGCGGCGCGCCGTTGTGAAGCATCGCAATGACCATTCTCGCAAAGAATAACTCAGGCACAATGCTGGACACCGCTCACGGGAAGCTTCCAGACGATATGGAAGACCGCTGGTACGAGAGCGTTGCGATGGCGACGATGTCGATCGGCGGAATCCTCACGCTGCTCTGGATCGGCTTGCTGATTTGGTGCGCGGGTCGTCTTTTGACGGCATGGTGATACTGCGTATCCGTCAAGCGCGTCCCTGAATGCGGCCGGTCCAATCGTAGGTGCGCGCCTGCGCAACGAAGGATGCAGCGGCCGGCGGCAATTCACGGCCTGCCACCGACACGATCGACACGGTGCGTACGACTTCCGGATTCGTGACGAGGCGATGCCGGATGCCGGGATGGACCGCGGAATATTCCGGCAGGAAGCAGATGCCCATGCCGGCCGCGACCATGGTCATGATCCAGTCTTCGCGTTCGCTGCGGAAGCCGCGATGGAAGCCGACGCCGTGCTGCCCACACAGTTCGATCAGGTAATCGCGATATTCGCAGTTGACGCGTGACAGGTAGGTCTCGTCGCGCACGTCCGTCACATGCAGTGTGTTGCGCTGCTCGAACGGATGACCGGTGGGAAAGGCGAGACCGAAGCGTTCGCGGTAGACCGGGGCCGCCTGCAATCGCTCGTCAAACTCGCCTGGTTGCGCCATCAGCGCGACGTCCAACGAGCCGTTCAACAGGAGCTCGCTCAGGCGCGCCGGAACGTTCTCGACCACGGTCACCTCGACGCCCGGATGCTTTTCACGGAACGCGTTCAGGAAGCCGACGAAAAGGACCGGCCCGATCGTGCACATGACGCCCAGTGTCAGCGGCGCGGCCTCGAGCTTGAGAAAACTGCGCGCCACGGTGCGGGCGTGATCCCTGCGGCTCACGACGTCCTGCAGGTGCGGCCGCATCATCCGCCCGAATTCCGTCAGCTGAACCTGCGCCTTGTCGCGGGAAAACAGCTGGCTGCCGAGTTCGAGCTCGAGCTTCTGGACGGCGCGCGACAGGGCCGGCTGCGTGACGTGGCAGTGGTCGGCGGCGCGCGTGAAGTTGAGCGTCTCGCAGACCGCCAGGAAATACCGGATCTCGGTCAGCTCCACCGACGCTCTCCTCATGCCGGCGCGGCATCAAGGCGATAATTAAACGGCATTTTCCCAAACAGTGCCATAGCGCAAGACTTTACGCTGCCGGTGCCGGCGGGTTGGACTGCGCCAGGAGGATTGGTCATGGCAGACACGGGAATGAACGTGACGGCGTTCGCGACGAAATCGCATGACAACGCGGACGAAGTACGAACCCCGAACAAGACACGGGTCGAGGTGGTCCGGCTTCCCGGGTTCACGATGGGGCGATTGAATTTCGAGCCGGGATGGAAGTGGTCGGAGTGCGTGAAGCCGGTGGTCGGGACGGATAGCTGCCAGGTCGCCCATGTCGGCTATGCGGTGTCCGGACGCCTCACGGTTGTGCTGAATGACGGAACGAGAAAGACATTCGAGCCGGGAATGTCGTATACGATACCGCCCGGCCACGACGCCTGGGTCGAGGGCAACGAGCGCTTCGTGTGTATCGAGGTGATGAGCGCGGAGCAGTTCGCAAAAGCCTGACGCGTGGCCGAACCGCACAAGCCTTCTGGGAGCATGACATGGGCGCTTACAACGTGGTGCGCTTCCGGGTGAAGCCCGGATGCGAACAGGCCTTCATCGACGCGCACAAAAAGGCCAAGCCGGCCTTCAAGGGGTTTCGCGGCGGCGCGCTGGTCAAGACCGGCGACCGCGACTTTTGTTTCGTCGGCGAATGGTCCGGATTTCAGAAGATCGCGGCCGCAAGGCCGATCATGATCGGCCTGCTCGACGGCATGAGAGAATACCTCGAGGACCTCGGCAACGGCCTGGGGGTCACCGACCCTGTATCGGGTGAAGTTGTCGTCGCGATCAGCGCCTCGAAGCGCCCGGCGCGCAAGACAGCGAAACGCAAGAAGGCCAAACGCAAAACGGCCAGAAAATAGGCAACGCAGCGCCGCAGCACGCCTCGAGCCGGCCCGCAGCACGGCTTTGAGCCGTTTCTGGTCGAGCCGCCAGGAATGACGTATTGTCGGAAGGTCATCGACAGCAGGCACGCGAACGACGTCGGAGTTCACTCGAAGTTCACAGGGAGCACATCATGGCTGACGGCAGCTCAACGGTCGACAATGGCGTCCACGTCCAGGCTTTGCTCGACGCGCGCGACGCGCTCACCAAGGCTCCGCAAGCCGCGCAGTTCAAGTGGCGCGCGGCGTGCGAATGGAAGAACGGCACGCACAGCCATTCGACGGTCGAGAGCTTCTATGGTCTGGGCGAGGAGCAGCACCGCAAGACCACCTTCAACTTCGATGCCGATCATCCGGAGGTGTTTGCCTCCGCGGACAAGGGCGCGACGCCGGTCGAGTTCGTCCTGGTCGGGCTCGCAAGCTGCCTCACCGCAGGCATCGCCGCGGTGGCGCAGAACCGGAACATTCAGTTGAAGTCGGTCACGGCGACGATCGAGGGAGAC
>DATEKY010000414.1:0-2678 GCA_035277225.1 Xanthobacteraceae bacterium | reverse complement strand
ATTGGCCGCGGTCACCGAGAACGGCGGATCGGTCTCGACGAGCTTCTCGCCGCCCTTGTGATAGGCGGCGTTGCTCGAGATCGCGATCAGCTTGCGCATGCCGAGCTCCCGCGCCGCCTCGCAGGCATGCACCAGCCCGATGATGTTGGTCTGGTAGAAGGCGATCGGGTCTTTCAGCGACGGCTCCAGCCCGACCAGCCCGGCCGCGTGCACCATCGCGTCGATCTGCTCGGCGCGGCACACGTCGAACAGCCGCGCGAGATCGCCGATCTGCCCGGAACGGAAACGGACGCTGAGGGAAGGGGCCACGCTCAGCAGGTCCGGCGTCGGCGGTGCGATGTCGTAGGCGAAGGCGAGGTGCCCCGCCGCCTCCAGCGCCGCGACAGTATAGGCGCCGAGAAAGCCGGCGCCGCCGGTCACCAGGACGTTCATCACGCCCGCTTGCCCGGCAGCACGCCCATGCGCGCCTGCACCTCGGCCGGCACGCGATAGTCGCGCATCAATTGCCGCGCGTCGCGCAAGCCCAGCGACTCGCGCTGCACCACGAACAGCCAGAGCGCGTGACCGGCCTGACCGACCAGCTCGCGCCGCTCGCGCCGCGCTTCAGGCGAAAGCTCAGGTGCCTGCGCGTCGAACTCGCGCAGCGCCGCAAGCGCGGCCTCGCGCGCGCGGCCGAGCCGGCCGAGCGTTCCGGCCTTCTCCTGCGCGATCTCGTAGTCGAGTGCGGCGGCGGGATTGTCGGTCCAGATGTTGAGTGGGCGGCGGGCGGTCATGATCGCAATATAGCGGTGCGGCATCGCCCGCTCAAAGCATCTCGCGCACCAGCGGAATGACCTTGCGCCCGTAAAGCTCGATGCTGCGCATCATCTTCGCATGCGACAGCGGGCCTGCGCTGTATTTCATGTCGAAGCGGCTGACGCCGAGCGCCTTCACGCTGGCGGCGATCTTGCGCGCCACCGTCTCGGGCGATCCGACATAGAGCGAGCCGTGCGTGATCTCGCGCTCGAAATCGTCGCGCGACATCGGCGACCAGCCGCGCTCGGCGCCGATCTTGTCGCGCATGCGCTTGTAGTCCGTGAACAGGTCTTCTTTCGCCTGCGTGTCGGTCTCGCCGACGAAGCCGTGCGAATGCAGGCCGACCGGCAGCTCGACCTTGCCCATCTCGTTGAGCGCGCGGCGGTAGAGATCGGCGAACGGCAGGAAGCGCTTCGGGTCGCCGCCGATCACCGCCAGCATCATCGGCAGGCCGTAATGCGCCGCGCGCATCACGGACTGCGGCGTGCCGCCGACGCCGATCCAGGTGGTGAGCCGGCCGGACTCGGTCTTCGGATGGACGCTCAGGTTCGCGAGCGGCGGCCGCAACGCACCGCTCCAGGTCACCGGCTGCTCTTTGAGGACCGCGGCGAACAGGTCGAGCTTCTCGTTGAACAGCTCCTCGTATTTGTTGAGGTCGAAGCCGAACAGCGGGAACGATTCGATGAACGAACCGCGCCCGAGGATGACCTCGGCACGCCCGTTCGACACCGCGTCCAAAGTTGAAAAACGCTGGAACACGCGGATCGGATCGTCCGACGACAGCACCGTGACGGCCGAGCCGAGCCGGATGCGCTTCGTGCGGCTCGCGATCGCCGCCAGCACCATTTCGGGCGACGACACCGCGAAGTCGGCGCGATGGTGCTCGCCGACGCCGATGAAGTCGACGCCGACCTCATCGGCCAGCACGGCTTCCTCGACCAGGTTGCGGATTACCTGCGCGGCGTGCAGCGGCTTGCCGTCAGCGCCGTCGGTGATGTCCCCGAAGGTGTCGAGGCCGAGTTCGATTGACTGATTCATTCCGGAAGCCGCGTCACACCGTGCGCGCGAGCTCCTTGTCGATCGCGGCGATCAGCTTCGGATCGTCGGGCGCGACCTGCGCCGGGTAGCTGCCGACCACGTGACCGTCGCGGCCGAGCAGGTACTTGTGGAAATTCCAGCGCGGCAGTTCGAGCGGCTTTTCGCTCGCCGCCCATTTGTAGAACGGATGCTGCGCGGCCCCGCGCACCTCGGCCTTGGCGGCGAGCGGGAAGGTGACGCCGTAACCCTGATGCGCGGTGTGCTCGATCTCGCTGACGCCGCCCGGCTCCTGGCCGCCAAAATCATTGGATGGCACGCCGAGGATCACCAGCCCGCGCTCGCGATAGCGCGTCCACAGCGCCTGCAGCCCGGCATATTGCGGCGTGTAGCCGCATTGCGAGGCGGTGTTCACCACCAGCACGACCTTGCCGGCATAGTCGGCGAGCTTGATGTCGCCGCCCTTCAGGCCGGTGAACGAGAAGGCGTAGGCGGTCATGCGGCTCACTTGTGCGGATGCAAGCTCAGGCACTGCCACGAGCCCCGCGAGAAGGGGGAAAATCCGTCTGCGATCGATCATGGCTGCCTCCTGCCCGAACCATAGCGAATTTGCCGGCCGGACGCGATACGTGGCCCGCACGGGTGGGTTTCACATTCCGCACTCCCGGATGTGATCGAAACCGTGTAGGCAGAGCTGGAGGAAACGCCGAAATGCTCGCCAAGACGGACAATCTCGCTGCGGTCGTGCAGGCCTGGCTGGCGCAGTTGGAGCAGGCGCTGCACGACGAAGCCGCGCTGAACAGCCTGTTCACGGCCGACGCCTACTGGCGCGACGTGCTCGCCTTCAC
>DATEKY010000413.1:0-2891 GCA_035277225.1 Xanthobacteraceae bacterium | reverse complement strand
CGGGCTTGGGCCGCCGATAAGGAAGCCCTGGATGTTGCCGTCGGTATCGAGGCCGCGCTCGGAGATCGCGATCAGGCTGCCGCCGAGCGGCAGCTTGCGCGGCACGACGTCGAGGCACTCGAGCCCTTTGTTGTTGGGCAGCCGCTGGATGCCGGGCGGAACCACAATAGGCTGGCCGCGCGCGAGCAATCCGTGCTTGCCGATGTCGAAGCGCACGATGCGGTTGACCCGTTCGATACCGAGCCAGACCGTGCCGCCGTCCTGCGCGATCGATTCGGTGTCGTACCAGCCGCGCGCCGACAGCGTGCGGCCGTCCGGCCCGAGCACCGGCGCGATCTCGGCATCGGCAATGCCGGCCGGCCGCGTGCCGTCATAGACGATGCGCCCGCGGATCCAGCGCCCCTTGTCGCTGACCGCGATGAAGTTCGCGCCGTCGGCCTGCACGCGGATCGCCGAGATGCCGCCGAATTCCGGATGCGACGAGGTGAGCGACAGCCCGCCGCGAAACGTCAGCGGGCCGAAGCGCACGCGCTGCGGATCGCGCGGCTCGAACGCCGCGACCGAACGCGCGGTGATCTCGATTTTCGCCGGCGGCGCAGGCTCGCGCCCGGCCGGCTCGGCGAGTGCGTGAAGCGGAAGCAGCAGCGCGAGGAGAAGCGCCGCGCGGCGGGCCAGCACTAGTGCAGCCGCTTGCGCGGGATACGCGCCGGCTGTTGTTCGGCCGCCGCTTTCTCCTCGAACAGCTCGGCGAGCTTCTCGGTCATCACGCCGCCGAGTTCCTCGGCGTCGACGATGGTGACGGCGCGGCGGTAGTAGCGCGTCACGTCGTGCCCGATGCCGATCGCGATCAGCTCGACCGGCGAGCGCGTCTCGATCTCCTCGATCACCCAGCGCAGATGGCGTTCGAGGTAGTTGCCCGGATTGACCGAGAGCGTGGAGTCGTCGACCGGCGCGCCGTCCGAGATCATCATCAGGATCTTGCGCTGCTCGCTGCGCGCCAGCAGGCGCTTGTGCGCCCAGTCGAGCGCCTCGCCGTCGATGTTCTCCTTCAACAGCCCCTCGCGCATCATCAGGCCGAGATTCTTGCGCGCGCGGCGCCACGGCGCGTCGGCCGACTTGTAGATGATGTGGCGCAGATCGTTGAGCCGGCCCGGATTCGGCGGCTTGCCGCCCGCAAGCCACGCCTCGCGCGACGAGCCGCCCTTCCAGGCGCGCGTGGTGAAGCCGAGGATCTCCACCTTCACGCCGCAGCGCTCCAGGGTGCGCGCCAGGATGTCCGCGCAGGTCGCCGCCACGGTGATCGGGCGCCCGCGCATCGAGCCGGAATTGTCGAGCAGCAAGGTCACCACGGTGTCGCGGAAGGTCGTGTCCTTCTCGCGCTTGAACGAGAGCGCGTGCAGCGGATCCATGATGATGCGCGGCAGCCGCGCCGGATCGAGCAGGCCCTCTTCGAGGTCGAATTCCCAGGCGCGGTTCTGCTGCGCCATCAGCCGGCGCTGCAGCCGGTTCGCGAGCCGCGAGACCACGCCCTGCAGGTGCGAGAGCTGCTTGTCGAGATAGCCGCGCAACCGGTCGAGCTCCTCCGGCTCGCACAGCTCTTCCGCGCCGATGACCTCGTCGAACTTCGCCGTGTAGGGATGATAATCCGGCCCGCGCGGCTCGTTCTGCCCGTGCGGGCGCGGGCGCCACGGCTCGTTCGCGGCCTCCGAGTCGCCCATGTCGGCGTCGTCGGGCATGTCGGCGGAGGGCGCGTCCATCGCCTCGCTCGCACCGTCGGGCAAGTCCTCGGCGGAGACTTCCATCTCCTCCATGCTCATGCCCTGCGCGTCGTCGGACTCCTTGCTGTCGCCGTCCTCGCCCTGGTTCTGCTGCTGGTCGTTCTCGCCGGAGTCGTCCTGGTCGTCTTCCTCGCTGTCACGCGCGCGCTCGTCGCCCATTTCGAGCGAGTCGAGCAGGTCGTGGATCACGTCGCCGAAGCGGCGCTGGTTCTCGACCAGCTTCTCCAGCCGGTTCAGATCGCCGCCGGCACGCTCCTCGATGAACGGCCGCCACAGGTCGACCAGTTTTCGCGCGGCAGGGGGCGGCGCCTGGCCTGTCAAGCGCTCGCGCACCATCAAGGCGACCGCGTCCTCGATCGGCGCATCGGCACGGTCGGTGATGTCGTCGAACTTGCCGCGGTGGAACTTGTCGTCGAGCATCGCGCCGAGATTTTGCGCCACGCCGTACATCCGCCGCGCGCCGATCGCCTCGACCCGCGCCTGCTCCACCGCCTCGAACACCGCGCGGCCCTGTTGCCCGGTCGGCATCTGCCGCCGGTGCACCGCCGGATCGTGGCAGGCGAGCTTGAGCGCGATCGAATCCGCGTGGCCGCGCACGATCGCGGCGTCCTGCGCCGAGAGCTTGCGCGGCGGCTCGGGCAGGCGCGCCTTGCCGCCCGCGATGCCGGGCCGTTCCGCCGCGTAAGTGATCTCAAGATCCGGCTTGCGCGCAATCGCCCGCATGCAGCCCGCAACCGCGCGCTTGAACGGCTCGGTCGGGGACTCTTTCGCGGGCGCCTTGGGCTTGATGTTGGAGGACATCGATCCGAATGCTCAGCTCAGAGCGACGTTCACCGAACTTTCCGGCAGCTCGGTGCCGAAGCAGCGCTGGTAGAACTCGGCGACCGTCTGCCGCTCCAGTTCATCGCACTTGTTGATGAAGGTGAGGCGGAACGCGAAACCGACGTCGCCGCCGAAGATCTCGGCGTTCTCGGCCCAGGTGATGACGGTGCGCGGGCTCATGACGGTCGAGATGTCGCCGTTCATGAACGCGTTGCGCGTGAGATCCGCGACGCGCACCATCTTGTTGACGGTGTCGCGCCCTTCCGCGGTGCGATAGTGCTTGGCCTTGGC
>DATEKY010000412.1:0-2931 GCA_035277225.1 Xanthobacteraceae bacterium | reverse complement strand
CCCTTCGGCCGGCAGCTCGACCGCCGTGATGATCTCGGCCGGCTCCAGGTTGGTGTCGCGCTGCGGCGTATCGCCGGGCAGGCGGTGGAAGTCCGTGAATGCGATGCTCCGCTCGCCCGCCGGACCGAGCACATGCACGGTCGCGTCGAGCGCCGCGAGCGCAACGCACATGTCGGAGGGATGCGTCGCGATGCACGCCTCGCTCGTCCCGAGGATCGCATGCTGGCGATTGACGCCGTTGAGCGCCGAGCAGCCGCTGCCGGGCGCACGCTTGTTGCAGGGCGTTGCCGTATCGTAAAAATAGTAGCAGCGCGTCCGCTGCAACAAATTGCCGCCGGTCGACGCCATGTTGCGTAATTGCTGCGAGGCGCCGGCGAGGATCGCGCTCGACAGCAACGGATAACGCTTCTCGACGATCGGGTGATAGGCAAGGTCGCTGTTCGGCACGAGCGCGCCGATCTTCAGGCCGCCGCCCGGCGTTTCCTCGACTGCCTTCAGCGGCAGATGCGTGATGTCGATCAGCCGCGTCGGCCGCTCGACGTCTTCCTTCATCAGGTCGATCAGATTGGTGCCGCCGGCGATGAATTTCGCGTTAGGGTCGGCAGTCGCTGCGCGCACGGCTTCCGCGATGCCGCCGGCGCGGGTGTATGCAAAGTTGATCATCGCGGCGCTCCGTTCATCACCTGAAGGATCGCCGCCACGATGTTCGGATAGGCGCCGCAGCGGCAGATGTTGCCGCTCATCAGCTCGCGCACCTCGTCCGCGGTCTTTGCCTTGCCCTCGGCGAGCAGACCGGCAGCCGAGCAAATCTGTCCCGGCGTGCAGTAGCCGCACTGGAACGCATCGTGCTCGATGAAAGCTTCCTGCAGCGGATGCAGCGCGCCATCGCCCGCCAAGCCCTCGATCGTCGTGACGGCGCAACCGTCCTTCATCACGGCGAGCGTGAGGCAGGAATTGACGCGCCGGCCGTCGACCAGCACCGTGCAGGCGCCGCATTGGCCGTGGTCGCAGCCTTTCTTGGTGCCGGTCAGGTCGAGATGGTCGCGCAGCGCATCGAGCAGGCTGGTCCAGGGAGCGACGTCAAGCGTCCGGTCAACCCCGTTGACCCTGAGGCTGATCGTCAGCTTGGCCGGCGGCGCGATAGGATCTGGTTGTCGCACGTGTGCGCCTGTCGCCATGAAGGTATCTCCGGATTAACGGATGTTATGGCGCGGAACCACGCGCGGCCTCGATAGCCATGAACGGAGGCACGGCTTGAATCGTTCCAGGCTCAGATCGATTGGCCCGCTATGCTCAGCGCCACGGACTCTGCGATGCGGATACCGTCGACGCCGGCCGACAGAATGCCACCTGCGTAACCCGCGCCCTCGCCTGCGGGATAAAGCCCGCGCGTGTTGAGACTTTGATAGCTGGCATCGCGCGGAATGCGGATCGGCGACGAGGTACGCGTCTCCACGCCCGTCATCACCGCGTCGGCGAGTGCGAACCCCTTGATCTGTTTGTCGAACCCCGGAAGCGCCTCGCGGATGGCCTCGACCGCGTAGTCCGGCAGGCAATCGGCCAGATCCGCCGGCGTCACGCCCGGGCGGTACGACGGCACCACATCGCCGAGCGCGGTCGAAGGCTTGCGGGCGAGGAAATCGCCGACCCGTTGCGCCGGCGCCCTATAGTTCGACCCGCCGGCCGCGAACGCGCGCTCTTCCCAATGGCGCTGGAACGCGATGCCGGCGAGCGGACCGCCCGGATAATCCGCCGGCGTGATGCCGACCACGATCCCGGCATTGGCGTTGCGCTCGGCGCGCGAGTACTGGCTCATGCCGTTGGTGACGACGCGGCCCGGCTCGGACGCGGCGGCGACCACCGTTCCGCCCGGGCACATGCAGAAACTGTAGACCGAGCGGCCGTTCGCGCCGTGATGCACCAGCTTGTAGTCGGCGGCGCCGAGCAGCGGATGGCCGGCGCCCGCGCCGTAGCGGCAGCGGTCGATCAGCGACTGCGGATGCTCGATGCGCACACCGATCGAGAACGGCTTCGCCTCAATCGCGACCCCGCGCGCGTGCAGCATCGCGAAGGTGTCGCGCGCGCTGTGACCGATGGCGAGCACCACGTGATCCGCCGCCACATGCGTGCCGTCGGCCAGCATCACGCCGCGGATGCGGCGTGCTCCATTCGACGTGTCGATGTCGAGATCGTCGACGCGGCTGGCGAAGCGATACTCGCCGCCGAGCGCCTCGATCTGCCCGCGCAGGCTCTCGACGATCGTGACCAGGCGAAACGTACCGATGTGCGGCTTGGCGACGTAGAGGATCTCTTCGGGTCCGCCCGCCTTGACGAACTCGGTCAGCACCTTGCGCCCGCGGTGTTGCGGGTCCTTGATCTGGCTGTAGAGCTTGCCGTCGGAGAACGTGCCGGCGCCGCCTTCGCCGAACTGCACGTTCGATTCCGGATCGAGCACCGACTTGCGCCACAGTCCCCAGGTGTCCTTGGTGCGCTCGCGGACCACCTTGCCGCGCTCGAAGATGATCGGACGAAAGCCCATCTGGGCGAGCACCAGAGCGGCGAGCAGCCCGCACGGTCCGGTGCCGATCACGACCGGCCGCGGCGACGACGGCGGCGCGCGGGTCACGAAGCGGTAATCCATGTCGGGCGCGAGCGAGACATTGCGATCGCCCTTCAGCCGCCGCAGCAGCGCCGCCTCGTTACTTACTTCGAAATCGAGCGTGTAGATCAGCGCGATCGCGGACTTCTTGCGCGCATCGACGCCGCGCCGGAACACCGAGAAACTCACCAGCTCGGACGCCACGATGCCGAGCCGCTGCAGCAGCGCGGCGCGGAGCGCGCCCTCGGCGTGGTCGAGCGGCAGCTTCAGTTCGGTCAGGCGCAGCATCGGCGAATCTTGCTAAACAGGCGCGACGGGAGGCTCATGAGCTA
>DATEKY010000411.1:0-3343 GCA_035277225.1 Xanthobacteraceae bacterium | reverse complement strand
CGCAGCCGATTGTGCTCTTCGATGAACCAATGCGCACGATGGTCCCACCACGCGGTCGAAGCGAACACGGCATCGAACCCGGCGTCTTCGAGCGCGCCCAATTGGCTCCACGGCACACCCGGCGTCCAGCCGAAGAACAGGCAGGAGGGGCACTCCTGCCGCACGCCCTCGATAACGGCTTGCACGAAGCGCGCAGGCACATCCGCCAGTCCAAGCAGTCTGAACCCGGCGGCACCCGCCTTGGCGAGCCGGATGATGCGGTCGACCCACCACGCGGTGAGTTCTTTTTCCCGTTCGGGATCTTCGAACCGGGCGGGGACCGCCTCCGCGCCCAACTGTGCTTCGCGCGGATCGACCACGTCGGAGCCGGCGCTGCGATAGAACCAGTGTGGTGCCGACCGCGCCATCGCGCCGTCCGCTGCGACGCGGTCCAGCACGAGATCGAGCAGCAGGTAAAGGCCGGCTTCTCGCGCGACCCCCGCGAGGTCCTGCACCGCCGCGTCAGCTTCCTCTTTCAGCCGAAGTACCGCGTTTGTTCGCTCGAAATCGTCGATAAGGAAAAGGTCTTGGGTGGCGGTTGGCGTGAAAATCGGTGCCGAACAAACGTGCGAAAAGCCCATATTGCGGGCGCGCTGGAACAGTCCGTCCCAATCCTTGAGCGGCCCGGCCAGAAGCGGGGAGACATAATATAACCGCGCGCCGGCGGTGGGGTTCGTCCCCGCCCGCGCCTCCCGAAGCCCTGCGTCCGGAACTGAGTGGCTGTGGATCACGTACGAGAAAAGGGCTTTCGACCGCCAAAGTTCCTTCAGTTCCGCGGCAACTCGGTCTGCCGGTTGCAAAGCGGGGCGCTCGCCTCTTTCGGGCCGTTTCGCTCCTGCGCCGCCAAAACAAGGAATCGAGGCCGCAGCCGTGCGCCCTGAGCCGCGCTTGGTCGAGGTGCTGGCGCGGTCCCGTGCAATCGTAGGCTGATGCCCGTGACAGGCGCTTGGCATTTGGGAGTGCAACCCGAAGTACCCGCACTCCGGGTGAATTTGACGCCGGAGATCAAGTCATTGACACGGCGTCTCAATCCGCGGCCTTGCAGCCCCCTTAGGTCCATGAGAAAGTTCACGATAATGTCGTCCGATGGGTAATAAACAGGCGACAAAAGAAACGATAACAGCAACCAAGGCGTAGGCGTCGGCCGCTTCTGTAGATTGCTTGCGCGGTCATCGCTCTCACCGACATGAATCCCGTCAGGGGGCGGGAGCAAACGAGCCTAATTTGACCTGTCTTCACGGGGCCTGGGCCGGTCAATCAATCACTTACGCACTCACTCACTGAAGCCGCTTCGATCGGCTGACTAAGAATGATGTGGCTACGAGCTGGAGCAGCTCGACGACCGCGCGCTTTGCCGCGGTCGGCGCTGCTCTCCGCTCGTATTGCGTGTTGTCGCGTGCACTGTGTCCTCGAATCGTAGGAAAACGCTCGTGCGAAAAGCTTGGCGCTGGACCGGCCAAACATCCAAGAGATCGCTTTTGGATTCGATGCTGGACAAGGTGGTGCGCGATCTGTTTCGCGGCAAGGACCGGTCAAAGCATCGACGCACCGGCCCGGCCCCGGTCTCGACGAAGCCGCGACGACCCAACTTTGCGCTCGAGGTGCTGGAGCCGCGCCTGCTGCTCTCGGCCGATCCGGTTGTCAGCCTGAACACCAATACCGGCGTGCTGACCGCCCAGCTGACCGATACCGCCGACACCGCGGTCGTTGCGCTGAACCAGGTCGCCACGCCGAGCGGTGTCGCCGCTGACGGCGGCCTGATCATCGACCTCACGATCAACGGCGTGACGCAGCAGTACGGCGACGCCAACGCTGGCGTCACCAGCATCGTGCTGCAGGGTCTCGGCGGAGACGACGACTTCACGCTGGTCGAAGCGCTGCCGATCGAAGTCACCATCGATGGCGGCGCCGATAACGACACCATCCACGGCCCGGTCCTGGGTACCGAATGGACCATCGATGGGGCTGGAAGCGGATCGGCGAACGGAATCACGAGCTTCACCGGCATCGAGAACCTAGTCGGCGGCAGCGACACGACGGACGATCGCGGCTCCGACATCTTCACCTTCCAGGCCTTGGGCTCGATCAGCGGAACGGTGGACGGCGGCGGCGGCGTCGACATGCTCGTCGGCCCTGACGCGGCCAACCTCTGGATCGTCAGCGGCCCTGACGCCGGCACGCTCAACGCCGCCGCGAATTTCGTGTCGATCGAGGCGCTTGCCGGCGGCTCGGCAGACGACACGTTCAAGGTCATGCCCGGCGGCGCGATCAGCGCCTTCATCGACGGCGGGACCAGCCCCGACGGCCTCGCGACGCCGTCGGTCGACACCCTGGACTATTCGGGCTTCGCCGCCGCGGTGACGGTCGACCTGTCGCTGGGCGCGGCCACCGGAGTGGGTGCGAACTTCGGCATCGACAACTACATCGGCAGCGGCGCCGCGGCGGACTTGTTCAAGGGGCCGGGCACGGATGGCGACAGCATCCCATGGACGATCAGCGGCCCCGATGCGGGTAGCGTCCAGGGCGTGTCGTTCAGCAGCTTTGCGAACCTGACGGGTCAGGACGGAACGGCGGACGCCTTCTTTTTCACGAAGACGGGAAGCCTGAGCGGCACGCTGGACGGCGGCGGCGTCCTGGGTGACGGCATCGTCGACGGTCTCGCCGTGTCGCAGAATGTGGCCGGCGACGACGTCGTGGCACTCATTCCCCAGACGATCAATCCGGGCACGGCGACGATCGACGGACGCACCATCAACTATGTGGGCCTGGATCCCTATTCGCCGGTCGGCGGCGATGCCAGCCACCGCGTGATCACCGGTTCCGCCATCGATGACAAAATCGTGGTGGAAGACGCTCATCCGGGCGTCGATGACGGCAAGCTGCTGATCACCTTCCAAAATGTCGCCTTCTCTCTTTTCGGCCTCGGCACGCCCACAAGCAGCTTTGAGATCGACAGCCCGGTCGCTTCCGGCGTCCCCGGGGACGACCCGCCTTCGCTGACCATCATCACCGGTGCGGGCGGCGATACGATCACGATCAAATCGCTCGACCCGCTGTTCGCGGCCGATCTGCTGATCTACGGCAGCTATCCGGGTACGCCGACGCCCGAGCCCGATGCCGCGCACGACGTGGTGCGTTTCGAGGGCGACGTCTACACGCACGGCGGATATCTCGAGGTCTTCGCCGACGACATCATCGTCAATCCCGGCAAGACGCTCTCCACGCTCGTCAACACGACGTTGGACGCTGAGGGCAAGCCGGTCTTCGAGGACGGCAGCAACGACATCGTCTTCCGCGCCCGCCG
>DATEKY010000410.1:0-2429 GCA_035277225.1 Xanthobacteraceae bacterium | reverse complement strand
GCTGTGGTCGTACTTGATCCCCTTCTTGATCAGGAGATCGACGGTCACCGGGCTGAGCTCCCACCAGGGCGCCACGTAGCCCTTGGGATACTTCCCGCTCAGCTTCTCGATGAGCTCGATCGACTTATCGAGGACATCCTCTTCCTGCTGCGGGGTCATGTGCACCGGATTTTCGTGGCTGTAGCCGTGCACGCCGATCTCATGGCCTGCGTCGACGACGGCCTTCATCTGGTCCGGAAACGTCTCGACCGAATGCCCCGGGATGAACCACGTCACCTTCATCCGGTATTTGTCGAACAGCTTCAGCAGCCGCGGCGATCCGACCTCGCCGGCAAACAGGCCGCGCGAGATGTCGAGTGACGAGTCCTCACCGCCATACGAGCCGAGCCACCCGGCAACCGCATCCACGTCGACGCCAATCGAGCACAGAATTTTTTTCGACATTGTCAGCCCACCCCGCTCAATGCATACAATATCGCGCCCACGTCGGGGTGCAAGTGACTCATTGCTGATTCAACAGGCAAACCCAGATCGAAGGCACATCAGCGTGAACATGCTGTGAGCACGTGGGTTTTTTCTTGAAACAGAGCTTTCGGTCGGGATAAGCAAGTCATGCGCGATCGCGTGCGACCGAGAACAATGCGTGCATTAAGGTTGTATGTCATCGCCAAACGGGGTGATCTTTGAGCGTCCGCAGTCGCGCTGCCGATCGGATCGTCACGACCGAAATCGCGTCATCGCATGACGAGGGAACGGGTCGTCGTGGCGTCGCAAGTGGTCCGCCGTCGCGCGGCTCGCTCGCCGAACATGCCTATCGACGACTGAAGGAAGGCATTCTCGACAACACCTATCCGCCCGGCTTCACCGCCACGGAAGCCGAGATCGCCGCGCGGCTTGCGATGAGCAGGACGCCGTTGCGAGAAGCGTTGCTGCGGCTGCAGGCGGAAGGTCTGATCGAGGTCACGCCGCGCCACGGGCTGCACGTCCTTCCGCTCTATCCGGCCGACCTGCGCGAGATATACGAATTGCTCGGCTGCCTCGAGGCGACCGCCGCCGAGATGCTGGCGAAACGCCGTCTTCCGGCGGACTCGATCGAGTTTCGCGACCTCGAGGAGATCAACGAGCGCATGAGGCTCGCGCTCGAGCAAGGCGACCGGCTCGAATGGGCGGCGATGGACGAACGTTTCCATCGCCGGCTGGTCGAGCAGTGCGGCAACGAACGCATCCGGCGCGTCGTGTTCAACGTCTGGGATCAGTCGCATCGCGCGCGCATGCTGGCCGCGCCACTGCGCCCGATCCCGACCGAATCCTACAAGGAGCACCGCGCGGTCCTGGAAGCGGCCAAGCGCGGCGACGATCGCGTCGCCTACGAGCTGCACCGCGCGCACCGCCACCGCGGCATGGTCGAAATCCTCGGGCTGCTCGAGCGGCACCAGGTCGGACATCTTTAGGTCATGACCGGGCTCGCCTTTCTGTCGATCAGTGAGGCGGGGTCGCTGCTCGCGACGGGAGAGATTTCCCCGGTCGAACTGACCGAGCATCATCTCGCGCGCATCGAGGCGCTCGATGGAGAGCTGCACTGCTTCCTGCATGTGGCGGCCGAGCGTGCGCGCGAGGATGCGCGGCGCGCCGAGCGTGAACTACAGGCCGGGCGGCGCCGCGGGCCACTGCACGGGATTCCGTTCGGGCTGAAGGACAATTACGACACGGCCGGCATCCCGACGACGGCGAATTCGCCGGCGTTTCGCGATCGCCGCCCGCAGCATGACGCGACCGTCGTGCGCCTGCTCGATCAGGCAGGCGCCATTCTGCTCGGCAAGCACGCGATGCATGAGCTGGCCTATGGCGGCGTGTCGAGCGAGCTGCCATGGCCGGTGCCGCGCAACCCCTGGAATACCGAGCACGATACCGGCGGCTCGAGCAGCGGTTCCGGGGCCGCGGTCTCGGCCGACCTGTCAATGTTCGCGATGGGCACGGACACGGGCGGATCGGTGCGCAATCCTGCCGCGCATTGCGGCCTGGTCGGGCTAAAACCGAGCTCCGGGCTCGTCAGCCGCTCCGGCGTGATGCTCAACTCCCATTCGTTCGATCATTGCGGCCCGCTTGCGCGGTCGGTGCGCGACTGCGCGCTGGTGATGAATGCCGTCGCGGCACACGATCCGGCCGATGCGGCGAGCATCGCAAGAGAAGAGACCGATTACACCGCCGGGCTCGACGGCGGGATCGCGGGATGGACCATCGGGCACATCGCGCACCTCTACGAACGCGATTTGCCGGCAAACGATGAAGTCCGTGCCGGGATGCGCGACGCGCTCGCGGTTCTCGAGCGGCTCGGCGCACGGATCGAAGACGTGTCGATTGCGCCGATGCAGCAATACGCGACGTGCAAAGCGACGATCCAGCATCCGGAAATCCGCGAGGAATACGAG
>DATEKY010000409.1:0-2365 GCA_035277225.1 Xanthobacteraceae bacterium | reverse complement strand
GTACTCGTCGATCAGGGCGCGCACGCCCTCCAGCCCGCGCAACCCGATGCCGGGGTCGACCTCGAGCTGCGTACGCATATGTGTGGTGCCGTTGAGGATGCTCTTTTCCAGCGTGCGCTTGGCGCGGTTGTAGACATCTTCGGGCGTGAAGCTTTTCTTCGCTCTGGCGACCTCGCCGATCGCCTCCTCAAGATCGCCTTTGTCCGCCTTGCAGCGATCGAGGATTGCGGACTTGTCGAGATGGATGTGCGTCTCGATCAGCCCGGGACTGACCAGCCGGCCCTGCAGGTCCATCGTTTCGCCCTCGGCTGCGAGGCTTGGCCGCACGTCGGCGATCTTGCCGTCCATGATGCCGATGTCGGTCGTCTCCTGTTCGGCGCCGATCAGCCGCGCGTTGCGCAGAATAAGATCCATCCTGGTCCTCCCTCTAGTTCTTTGCGGTGCCGAGATAGGCCTGCGCCAAGGCGGCATCCGCGCTCAGCTCGCGCGCCGGTCCGGAGTGCGCGACCGCGCCGGATTGCAGCACATAGGCGCGGTCGGCGACCGATAGCGCCATCGCGGCGGTCTGATCCACCAGCAGGATCGTCACGCCCTCGTCGCGCAGATCGGCCAGCAGGTCGTAAAGCCCTTCCACCAGCTTGGGCGCGAGGCCGAGCGAAGGCTCATCGAGCATCAGCACGCGCGGGCGGGCCATCAGGCCGCGCGCGATCGCGAGCATTTGCTGCTCGCCCCCGGATAGAAGTCCGGCGCGCTGGTTGCGGCGCGCCTGCAGTTGCGGGAAGCGCTCGAGGAAACCCTGAACCTGCTGCTCGGTCGTGCCGGAATCGCGCGCGTAGGCGCCAAGCCGAAGATTGTCGATGACGCTGAGCTCAGGAAACACCTGGCGGCCCTCGGGCACCAGCACAAGCCCGCGTGCCGCAATTTGATTTGCCGGCAATGTCTCGATCGCATCGTGCTCGAGGCGGATCGCGCCGCTGACCGGCCGGCTCAATCCGCTGAGCGCGCGCATCAGGGTCGACTTGCCGGCGCCGTTCGCCCCCAGCACCGCGATGAAGCCGCCCTGCTCGAGCGACAGGTCCACGTCACGCAGAACGTTCACCGCGCCATAGCCGGCACCGAGCTTTTCGACCGACAACACGGTTGCGCCCAGCGCGGCCGCGACCTTGCGCCCGCGATCGACGGACTTCTCCGCGCCCAGATAGGCCTTGAGCACCGCGGGATCGGCGGCTACCGCCGCGGGCGCGCCGTCGGCGATCTTGGCGCCGGCATCGAGCACGACGACGCGATCCGACACGCCCATGACCAGATTCATATCGTGCTCGACCAGGATCACGATCATGCCGATTCGGGCGACCGCGGTGAGCAATTGGCCGACCCGCTCGGTATCGGCGGCGTCGAGCCCGGCCGCCGGCTCGTCGAGCAGCAGCACTCCCGGGCGGACCGCGAGCGCACGCGCGATCTCGACCAAGCGCTTGTCGACGTGCGGGAGCGAGCGCGCGAGGGCCTCGATCGGTCCGCGGTAGCCGACGAACGCAAGGAGGCTTTCGGCGATGGCCTGATTCTCCGCGTTGCGCTCGGGCGAAAACAGCGTGGTCGTGCCGAGATGACCGCGGCGCAGCGCCACGATGATGTTGTCGATGACCGACATGTCGCCGAACAGCTGCGTCGTTTGATAGGTGCGCGCCAGGCCGCTCTGCGCGATCGCGCTCGACGAGCGGCCGAGCAGGTCCTCGGTCCCCAGCCGCACCACTCCGGAATCGGCGCGGTAGAATCCGCAGATGAGATTGAGCACGGTGCTCTTGCCGGCGCCGTTCGGTCCGATGACGCTGGTGATCTCGCCCGGCCGCGCCTCGAAGCCGACGTTGCGCACCGCATGCACGCCGCCGAAACTGACCGACAGATCGCTGACGAGAAGCCCGCCGCGCAGCGCGCCCTGCGCCAGGAAGCCGGCGACGTCGCGCGTCCCCTCGGCGATCCGGTCGCTCGGCGGCTTCTCGAAGAAGCGCGCCGCGAGCCCGACAAAGCCGCCCGGCGCGACGCGCAGCACGATCAGCAGCAGCAGCCCGACGAACAGAAGGCGATATTGCGCGAGCGACGCCAGCAGTTCGGGGAGCAGCACGACGATGATCGCGCCGACGACCGGGCCGAGCACCCGCTCCGATCCGCCCGCCATCACGACGAGCACGAACAGGATCGACTGGAAGAACGGGAACGACTCCGGGCTGATGAAGCTGCTGATCGACGCGAACACGCCGCCGGCAAGGCCCGCCGCCACCGCCGAGATGACGAACGCGGCGGAGCGGATCAGCACCGGATCGAGCCCGATCGACTGGCTCGCGACTTCGGAATCGCGCAGCGCCCGCAT
>DATEKY010000408.1:0-3370 GCA_035277225.1 Xanthobacteraceae bacterium | reverse complement strand
CCGGCGCTGATCGTGCAAGGCACGTTCATCTGCGCCAACGCGATCCTGATCGAGGCGATCCTCTCGTTCCTCGGCATCGGCATCCCGCCGGAGACCCCGACCTGGGGCAATATCATGGCGGAGGGGCGCGGCCTGTTCCGCCTCTATCCGCACAACATCTTCTTTCCCGGCATCTGCCTTGCGCTCACCGTGCTCGCCGTCAATGTGTTGGGCGACGGCCTGCGCGACCGGCTCGATCCCAAGCTGGCGCGGCGGGTGTGATGATCTTGCTCGGTGTCATCCCGGCCGGAGCGAATGCATGGCTGTCATCCCGGGCGACTTCGCGCAGCGAAGGAGACCCGGGACCCATGTACCCCGCTCCCATCAGGGAGTCGCAGCACGAGGATAGATGGATCCCGGCTCTCCGCTTCGCTTCGGCCGGGATGACATCATGACCGCGGTCCTCCAGGTCGACGGCCTCACCGTCCGCCTCCCCGCGGGCGCCGATCGCGTGAACGCGGTCGAGAACGTCTCGTTCTCGGTCGCGCCGGGCGAGATCGTCTGCGTGGTCGGCGAGTCCGGCTCGGGCAAGTCGGTCACCGCGCACGCCATCATGGGGCTGCTGCCGCCGGGCCAGCTCACGGTCGCGGGCGGCCGGGTGCAGCTCGAAGGCGACGAACTGCTGACCAAATCGCCGGCCGCGATGCGCCGCATCCGCGGCGACCGCATCTCGATGATCTTCCAGGAGCCGATGACCGCGCTCAATCCGGTCATGCGCGTCGGCGACCAGATCGCCGAGGTGCTCGACATCCATTCCGATCTGACCGAGGGCGAGCGCCGCGAGCGCGTGCTCGACGTGATGCGCGCGGTGCAGCTGCCCGAGCCGGAGCGCATGATCGACGTCTATCCGCACCAGCTGTCCGGCGGGCAGCGCCAGCGCATCATGATCGCCGCCGCGCTGGTGCTCGATCCGGTGCTGCTGATCGCCGACGAGCCGACCACCGCGCTCGACGTCACCACCCAGGCGCAGATCCTGAAGCTGATCAAGGAGCTGCGCGAGCGGCGCAACACCGGCGTGCTGTTCATCACGCACGATTTCGGCGTGGTCGCCGAGGTGGCGCATCGCGTCGTGGTGATGCAGCACGGCCGCGTGGTCGAACAGGGCAGCACGCAAGACGTGCTGCGCCGGCCGCGCGACGATTACACCCGCATGCTGATCCGCTCGGTGCCGAGCCTCTCGCCGCCGGCGCGCGCAGCAATCACCGCGGCGCCGATCGTGCTCAAGACCGAGGGCCTCACCAAGACCTACGTGTCGGGCGGCTTCTTCGAGACGCGACGGGTGGTGCAAGCCGCCAGGGACGTGAGCCTGCATGTGCGGCGCGGCGAAACGCTCGGCGTGGTCGGCGAGTCCGGCTCGGGCAAGTCGACCGTGGCGCGCTGCATCGCGCGGCTGATCGAGCCGAGCGGCGGCGCGATCCTGATCGAAGGCGCCGATGTCGCCAGATTATCGTCCGGCGCGCTGCGGCCGCATCGCAAGCGCGTGCAGATCGTGTTCCAGGACCCGTATCGGTCGCTCAATCCGCGCCGCTCGGTCGGCGCCGCGATCGTTGAGGGCCCGGTCAATTTTGGGACGGCACCTCAAGCGGCGCGCGACCGCGCGCGCGAGTTGATGCGCCTGGTCGGGCTCGACCCGGATGCGCTGGAGCGCTTCCCGCACCAGTTCTCCGGCGGCCAGCGCCAGCGCATCTGCATCGCACGCGCGCTCGCGATGGACCCGGAGATCCTGGTGGCTGACGAGCCCGTCTCGGCGCTCGACGTCTCGGTGCAGGCGCAGGTGCTCGAACTGATCGATGACGTGCGCAAGCGCTTCAATCTCGCGGTGCTGTTCATCACCCACGATTTGCGCGTCGCCGCGCAGGTGTGCGACCGCATCGCCGTGATGCATCGCGGCGAGGTGGTCGAGGAAGGCACCACCGCGGCGGTGTTCGCCGCGCCGAAGCACGGCTACACCCGCGCGCTGTTCGACAGCGCACCGGGGAAGGATTTCGAATTCGGGAAGTTTGAGACGTAGTGTCCCGGGCGCAATGCAGCGTGAAACGCTGCTTTGCAGACCCGGGACCGTTACGGGCTGAGACTTGGGCGGTCCCGGTTCAGCAGCGCATCATTTCATGCTGCGCTGCGCCCGGGACACGGACTTACTTCCCCGCCATCTTGCCGTAGCTGAACAGGAAGTCGCTCGCCTGCGGCAGCGGCTTGTGGCACTCGAAGCAGGCGGTGAGCTTGGCGTTCGGGTTCGGCTGCTTCGCCGCCGTGAAGGCCTGATACTCCCACTCGCCGTTGCGGATATTGTCCGGATATTCGGCGCCCCAGCCTTTGCGCTTCTCCATCACCGTGTAGCCGAGGATGTCGGTCTTGATGAAGCGGCCGTTCGCGTCCTTCTCGGGGTTGCCGTCGGCGCCGAGCTTGGCGCGATACTGTATCAGGGTGACCACCGTACCATCCGGCATCGGCTGCCCCTTCTTGGCGGCGTCGACCGCCGCCTGGCTGGTGAAGATCTCGCGGTACTGCTTGTTGTCGGCGCGATCGACCGTCGTATAGAGCACGCCCTTGTCGAAGCCTTCGGGAAACGCGACCTTGTCGCCGCCGGCGCGCACATGGCTCGCGAACACCACGACGCCGAGCCCGACCAGCGCGGTCGCGATCGGCGCAACACCGAAACCTTTGAGCATCTGTTTCCCCCTCGAATGTCGGGCCGCAAGCGGCCACTGCGGCGTACGATAGCCCGCACACGCAGAATTGGAATTGCTCCAATGCGCACGTTGTCGTGAGCTATGCGCGGCGAGTTACGAGATTGCCGCCGACGGGTTTCGGCACGGCCGAAATATTTGCAATATGCCGGTCTCGCCGTTTCGCCCCGCGGAAATAGATGATGACACTCACCGATCGCGCCGCACTGCGGCAGGCCTTGCTGTCGCCGCGCTCTGTCGCGTTGATCGGGCAATCCGATGACGCCGCCAAGACCACCGGCCGGCCGCTGCGCTTCCTGCGCACCATGGGTTACCGCGGCGCCGTCTATCCCATCAACCCGCGCCGCGAGACGGTGCTGGGCGAGCGCGCCTGGAAGTCGGTCAGCGCCCTGCCCGAGCCGCCCGACCACGCCTACATCCTGCTGCCGACCGAAGCCGTGATCGACGCGGTCGCCGAATGCGGCCGCGCGGGGGTGAAGATCGCCACCATCCTGGCGGCCGGCTTCTCCGAGACCGGCGCGGCGGGAACCGCGCGCGAGCATCGCCTGCGCGCGGTCGCGGCCGAGACCGGCATCCGCGTGATCGGGCCCTCGAGCCTCGGCGTGGTCAATCTGCGCGAGGGCGTGATGCTGACCGCGAATGCC
>DATEKY010000407.1:0-4196 GCA_035277225.1 Xanthobacteraceae bacterium | reverse complement strand
GTATCGTCGAGGCCTGCTGCGGACGCCCGCGCGCGGCCGGCGCGGCTGCGAGCGGGACAGCCGGCCGCGGCGACAGGTCGGTGTGTGCGCCCGCCGGCTTGCGCAGCATCGCCATGACGCGGTCGATCAGCGAGAGCGGCTGCGCGTTCGGCAGGAACGGGTCGGCATAGCAGCGTGCCGAGGCCGCACGCGATTTGCGCTTCACCGCGTCGACCAGCGGCGGCGGTCCGGCGACGTAAACGGTGTCCTCCGGCCCGAGTGAGGGCAGGTAGTGCGTCGGCCGTCCCGGCAGCACCGGATCGGTCGCACCGATCTCGGCCGTGGCGGTGATGTCGCGAATGCCGTCGTCGAGCAGCCAGTCGAGCGAGGGCCGCATGTAAAGTCCCTCGGCGTCGCGGCTGCCCGCGATCACCATCAGGTCGCGATGGCGCTGCTCGCGCCGCGCCGCGACCGCGAGCGACCAGATCGGCGCCCAGCCGGTGCCGCCGCCGATCAGGATCAGCGGGCCATGACCTTCGCGCAGGAACGCGCCGCCGAACGGCCCGCGCACCTGCACGCGGTGCCCGGTGCGGATCGTCGCGCCGATCTGGGTCGACATCAGCCCGCCGGGGTAGCGGCGGATATGGAAGACGAGTTCGCCCGGCGCGCCGGTACCGTCGAAGCGCACCGTCGGGCTGAGGTCACGCGCCGGAAATCCGGCGAACTTCACGCTCAGATACTGGCCCGGGCGCATGTCGATCGGGCTTGCGAGGGTGACGATCACCTCGACGATGTCGGAGGCGAGCGGCGCGATGGCGGTGACGGTGCCGGACCGTTTGGCGACCTCCGCGACGTGATCGAACGCGATCTCGGCGTTGCCGATGACCTTGGCCTGGCAAGCCAGCACGGTGCCTTTCTCGGCGGTGCCGCGATCGTCCACCCGGCCGCTGACGACGGTCACGCGGCAGGTTTCGCACTGGCCGGAATTGCAGTCGTGCGGGATCGCGACCCAGCCGGAGAGGCCGGCGTCCACCAGCGTTTCGCCCCGATTGGCTTTGACGGTCTTGCCGTTGATGACGAGTTCGAAACTCATGCGACTCTACCGATGACTGGGTACGCTGCCGTTATTCCTGGGTGACGACGCGCACCGGGCGCGGATGACGGGTGTGGCGCGTCTGCACGTGGTCGAACGCCGCGACCCACATGTAGATCGGCCTGCCCGGCACGAAGTCCTTGTCGTACTTGCTGCCGGTCTTGAGCGAGCGGGCGATCTCGAGCGTCCAGTAGCCGTCGCGCCAGCGCGCGCCGCCCGTGAGGTCGCCGCGGTCGCCCTCGTATTTTCCCGCGATGAGGACTCCGGGCATCACGGTGCCGACCGGGATCTTCGCGTCCTCTTCCTTGCTGTACGGCTGGACCTCGTCCTCGAACATGTTCCAGCGGCCGTTCTCGTCGTCGCTGACGTTCGGGTCGAAGCTGATCTTGCCGAGCTGGTCCTGCGTCTTCTTCCAGTCCTTCGGAAGCTTGAGGACCTCCACCGGGCCTTTGTAGTCCTTCGCGAAGAACTTGTAGTTATAGGAGTAGATCGTCTTGCCGGGGTCGTTCCAGTAGCCGCCCTGATAACGCGCCTTGTAGGCCTGATCGTCCTTGCTCGGATCGTAGGGCGGGCCGATGAACTGGTCGTCGACGCGGCCAAGCATGCCGCCGCGCGACGCCTTCCACTGCCACATGTCGACGAAGCTGCCGTCGGTGGTGAAATGGAAGCCGCGCTCGTTGAGCGGCCTCGGCCGGTCGGAGGGCAGGGGAGACGGTCCGAGGTTCGACACGCCGGCGCCGCCGATCGCCGGCTTGTCGGAGAAGATGATCGCGAGCTTGTCTTCGTAGAAGTCGACGACGTCCATGCGGCCGGCGCGGTTATCGATGACGTGCCAGCCGTCCTCCTTCTTGACCATCGGAAGGCGGCGCAGCGAACGGGTCGGGTCGGACCACTTCACGGCGAAGAAGACCTTCTCGCCGTTGTGCACGGCGCGCAGCTCGACGGTCGACTCGCCGGGACCGCCGAAATTCTCGCCCTGCTGGGTCGGGATCGTGACCGGCCGCGCCCTGTTCCACATCGCCTCGTCGAGAATGCCGTCGAGCTTCGGCTCGCCTTCGACGCGGGTGACGATGAGCGTATCGCGCGTCGCCCAGTCGGCCGCCACGACGCCCGCGGCGACGACGAGACCGGCGACGCCCGCGATCAGCAGCGGCTTCGGCTTGACCGCTTCGGTCAGCACCAGCTTTGCGGGACGGAAGACGCGGAAGACCTGCCACCAGCCGCCGAACAGATAATGCGCGACGGCGTGGACGAAGACGTAGGCGAGCCCGATGAAGGCCACATAAGAATGGACCGACACGATCCAGCCGCCGAAACCGAAATAAAGGACGACGCCCGTCACCGTCATGATGAGGACGATCAGGTAGGCGGCCCAGTGCAGCAGCACGTTGAGAGCGCCGAAGCGCATCTTGCTCGCGACCGGCATCACCATCACGCGCGTCTTCTTCAGCGCGTTGCGGTTCGCAAGCCCGGCGCGCCACACGTAGACGAGATACGCCGAGGCGGCGAAGAACAGCGTCAGGCCGGCGAGGAAGTGCCAGGTCCAGATCTCGCCCTGCGGCAGGATCGGATTGAGCCAATGCGAAACCGGTGCGCTGAGCGCATCCGCGGCGATGCGGATGCCGGTGAACAGGCTGACGATAAAGGCGACGGCCGTGACCCAATGCAGCGTAAGGGTACCGACATCGGTGCGCGGCGGCTGGTCGCGCCGGGCTGCTGCCTCAGAATAGGTTTGGTTGATCTTGGAAGGGCTGCGGCTGTTCGTTGTCAGGTCGTCCCGCCCGTGAACGATATCCGCCATCTCGGTACTCCGATCGGTGTTCAATCACCGGCAAATCAGGTCGCCTAACGGAAGGTGAACCGATTTCGTAAAGTTTTATCGAACAGAGTCAGTAATTTACCTCAGGTAAGACGCGCCCCCGCGTGCTACCTCTCGTATAGGGCTTCGTGAAAATGAGTCGAGGGAAATTTTCACGATTCGTTAATGACGATCGGCAGGCGTCGGATCCTGGTGTGGGACAATGAGGGATTTGCGGGAAAATGTTGAAACGGATGAACCTTCTTCCCGGCAGCGCGACTACTTCAGAGGCCGTCCCCGCCGGGGCGGTTCGCTGGGGATGGTCGTGGCGGATTCGCTTGCAAGGAGAAGGCCTTCAGGGGCAAATAGGCGTGGCCTAGGCCGCCGGACGGGTCGGTGGTATGAGGCCAGTTCCACCGTGATTGAACCCGTTCCCATCCCCCCGCGACTAACCCTGTGAGCCGGTCAGCGGCCTAGCGATGCAGACGACCACAGACGAAGCGCTGATCGGACGTATCGCAGCCGGTGACAAGCTCGCGATGCAGGTTTTGTTCGCTCGGCACCATGTGCGTGTCTATCGGTTCGTCCTCCGTCTTGTGGGCGAGCCAAGCCGGGCGGAGGACCTGATCAGTGAGGTGTTCCTGGACGTCTGGCGCCAAGCCGACCGTTTCGAAGCAAGGTCTCAAGTTTCGACGTGGTTGCTGGCGATCGCAAGATACAAGGCTCTCTCGGCCTTGCGGAAGCGACCGGACGAGGAATTGGACGACGAGACCGCGCAAGCGATTGAGGATCCCGGTGATGATCCGGAAGTCGCGATGCAAAAGAAGGATACCAGCGTCGTTCTGCGGCAGTGCCTGACAAAGCTCTCTGCGGAACATCGCGAGATTATCGATCTTGTCTACTACCACGAGAAGTCAGTCGAGGAAGTGTCCAAGATCGTCGGAGTGCCGGAGAATACAGTGAAGACGCGCATGTTCTATGCGCGCAAGCGGTTAGGGGAACTGCTGAAAGCAGCGGGAGTGGAACGAGGTTGGCCATGAACATGATCAAGAACAAAGCGTCCGAGCGCGAGGAGATCGAAGCTCTCCTGCCGTGGCACGCTGCCGGAACGCTGAGCCGCCGCGACGCGCAGAAGGTCGAGCAGGCGCTCGCCCGCGACGCGCAGCTGGCCATCCAATACGAGACCGTCCGCCAGGACCTGGTCGAGACGATCGGCCTCAACGAATCCCTCGGCGCCCCTTCGGCCCGCGCGATGCAGAAGCTGATGGCCGACATCGAGGCCGATGCCTCGACGGCGCGCCGCGCGAAGACGAGCTTCAATCTCGG
>DATEKY010000406.1:0-2031 GCA_035277225.1 Xanthobacteraceae bacterium | reverse complement strand
GGCCTCTCGATCCGCCCGGGGCGCGACTTCGAGCTGATCAACCCGGACGACGACCCGCGCTACCGCTCTTATGTGAACGCCATGGTCGAGGCGGCCGGCCGCAAGGGCGTGACGCCGGACGCCGCCCGCACCCTGGTGCGCACCAACGCGACCGTGATCGCCGCGATCGCCCTGAAGCAGGGGCTCGCCGACGCCATGATCTGCGGCGTCGAGGGCCGCTATATGGCGCACCTGAGCCATATCCGTGACATCATTGGGCTCGCGCCCGGCTCGCGCATCTTCGCGGCGCTGACCACGGTGATCACCGCGAAGGGTGTCTATTTTCTGGCCGACACCCACATCAACCCGGACCCGGACGCCGCCGCCATCGCCGAGATGGCGATCCAGGCGGCCGCGCATGTCCGCCGCTTCGGCGCCGAGCCGAAGATCGCGCTGCTGTCGCGCTCGGACTTCGGCTCCTACGAGTGCGTCTCCGGCCACAAGCTGCGCGAGGCGCTGGCGCTGATCCGCGCGCAGGCGCCGGAGCTGGAGGTCGACGGCGACATGAACGGCGAGTCCGCGCTGGTGCCGGCATTCCGCAACCGGGTCTATCCGCACTCCCGCCTGACCGGCGTCGCCAACGTGCTGATCATGCCCAACATCGACGCCGCCAATATCAGTTACCAGATGGTGAAGGTGTTCGGCGACGCGCTGCCGGTCGGACCGATTCTCATGGGCGCGGCGCGCCCGGCCCACATCCTGACGCCGTCGACCACCGCGCGCGGCGTGGTGAACATGACGGCGTTCGCCGCGGTCGAAGCGCAGCAGGCCGCGGAAAGCCAGATGGCACTGGGCTTTCTCGATCGCACATCTCGTGACAGGTAAGTTGAAGCGCGGATGTTGCGGACGGGGCAAGAATCTTCTTGCATGACGTGACCGTTGGACTTATCTCGGGGGCTTGCCGCTGTAGATCGGTTCCGTTTTGAACTGGGTCGGGCGGCTTTCGCTTTCCGAGACTCCGGCACGCCGGTAATCGGGGTTCACATTCTGGTTGGGGAGGACGGCATGCGCCAAGCAGCCCTCTTGCGATCGGACAAGGGCTTGGGAACTCCAGGTACCGACCGAAAGAAAGCCAAAGCGTCGGCAGCGCCGGCATCTGTTCTCGATGATCGCAAGGATCACTTCGTCGTCCGCAATGGCGTGCGGTGCGCGGGCGTGCATTTGATCGTCGACCTCTACGAGGCCGAGGGCCTCGCCGACATCGACCGCATCGACGAGGCGCTGCGCAAATGCGTCGCCGCGGCCGGCGCGACGCTGCTGCACATCCACCTGCATCACTTCGAGCCGAACGGCGGGGTGTCGGGTGTCGCGGTGCTGGCCGAGAGCCACATCTCGATCCACTCCTGGCCGGAGGCGAACTACGCCGCGCTCGACGTGTTCATGTGCGGCGACGCCAAGCCGGAGGCCTGCATCCCGGTGCTGCGCGACGCGTTCAAGCCCAAGCGCATCGTGGTCGGCGAGCACCTGCGCGGGCAGGGCGCGTAAGCTTCGCGGCTTGTGAATTGACCATGCCCGGCCTTGTGCCGGGCATGTGCGCTTTGTAACCCCATCACGCCGGATCCCGACCGATGGCCTGACGGCCATGACGGAGCAATTTTGCCATGGCCGACAAACGCTGGCTGCCCGAGACGCTGTTCGACGACCTCGGCTTCCGCATGACCTTTGCGGTCGACAAGGTGCTGTACGAGCAGCAGACCGAGCACCAGCACCTCGTGCTGTTCGAGCAGAAGCACTTCGGCAAGATGCTGATGCTGGACGGCGCGACGCAGGTCACCACGCGCGACGAGTTCATCTATCACGAGATGATGACCCACGTGCCGATCCTCGCCCACGGCGCGGCGAAGAACGTGTTGATCATCGGCGGCGGCGACTGCGGCATCGCCGAGGAGGTCCTGAAGCACAAGACGCTGAAGAGCGTGGTGCAGGTCGAGATCGACGAGTCGGTGGTCGAATTCTCCAGGGAGCATTTCCCGGAATTCACCACGCCCGTCT
>DATEKY010000405.1:0-6404 GCA_035277225.1 Xanthobacteraceae bacterium | reverse complement strand
CAGCATAGCTGCCATGCGCGGATAAGCTTCAACGTTACGGCAAGTTAGGCCTTCGATCGCCGCCTCCTTGTCAAAGTTTCGTTGCGTTGCAACATTACTCCGGCCGGGGCGCGAGATTCGCCTCCCGGCAGAGGAAGCCCGGAGGTCTTCAACAACGGAGACCTGAATGCACGAGCCTTTGACCGACGGCGTGATCCGCAAGATGTGGATCGACCGCGCCGGGCCCTATCGCGATCACCTGCTGCGCCTCGACAAGGAGAGCCGGCGCAACCGTTTCGGCGGCGCGGTGTCGGACGAGTTCATCGAAAACTACATCGAGCTCTCGCTCGGCCTCGATGCGGTGATCCACGGATTTTTCGTCGACGGCATTCTGCGCGGCGTCGCCGAGCTGCGTCCGCTGGGACATGGCTTTGCCGAGGAAGCCGAGGCGGCGTTCTCGATCGAGACGCCGTGGCAGAGCAACGGCGTCGGCACCGCGCTGCTCGAACGCACGCTGCTCGCCGCGCGCAATCGCGGCATCAAGCTCCTGCACATGGCGTGCCTGGTGAACAACGGGCGCATGATCGAGCTCGCGCGCAAGTTCGAGGCGGAGCTGAAGTTCGATTTCGGCAGCGTCATCGGCGAAGTGGAAGCCGCATACCCGACGCCGATATCGGTGTGGCGCGAGCTCGTCGCCGACACGCACGGCTTCGCCACCGCGATGCTCGACGTGCAGGCGAAGATGTTGCGGACGGCGTAGGGTTGGGGCGCGCAACAACTCCGACCTCATCCTGAGGAGCGATCCGAAGGATCGCGTCTCGAAGGATGGCCGCGCGCTCCGCTGTCGCTTCGGGCCATGGTTCGAGACGCGCCCCATAAGCGCGTTTACGCGCGTCTACGACGCGCTATGGGGCGCTCCTCACCATGAGGTTCGGTGCTAAGCCGGCTTGTGACACACCGCCTCGATGTTGTGCCCGTCGAAGTCGAGCACGAAGGCACCGTAGTAGTTCGGATGGTAATGCGCGCGGATGCCGGGCGCGCCGTTGTCGGTCGCGCCCGCGGCGACCGCCGCCTCGTGGAAGGCGTCGACCTGGCCTCGGTCCTTGGCGAGGATCGCGATGTGCAGCGGCTTGTTCAGCCCGCCCTCGCCGCCGATCCAGAAATCCGGCTTGCCGCCGATGCCGAAGCCCGCGGCCTTCGCACCGAACTGGTTCTCCTCCACCTCCATGACCAGCACGTAGCCGAGCGGTGCCAGCGCCTTTTCGTAAAAAGCCTTCGACCGCGCGTAGTCCGATACCGGAAAGCCCATGTGATCGATCATGTTTCAATCCTCATGCTCGGTGAACGGAATACCTATGCGCTCCGGCCGGCCGGCGACATGCAGATTTATGTCGCACGCGCTGTCCGCCGCGCGGAACGAAACGCGCGGCACGCGATTGGTTCTCTGGCGTCGAGACGATGCCGGACGAAAACCGCAAGGGAATCAGGCAAGGCAATCAGGCAAGACAGTCAGGGGAGGGGCCTATGCCGGTGCAGTGGACCACCCAAATTCCGCTGGCGATGCAGCGCCACGGTGCCAGCATCAAGCCGGAGGCCGAGCGTGAGGCCGACGAAACGATGAGCCGGCTGTTGAAAGCGATGCGGCGGCCGGAGCCGCCGCAGGAAACAAATAACCAGCAGGACGCGCGCTAGACCTGCCGCTCGACCATCATCTGCTTGATCTCGGCGATCGCCTTCGCGGGGTTGAGGCTCTTCGGGCAGGCCTTGGCGCAGTTCATGATGGTGTGGCAGCGGTAGAGCCGGAACGGATCTTCCAGGTCGTCGAGCCGCTCGCCGGTCTTCTCGTCGCGGGTGTCGACCAGCCAGCGCCGCGCCTGCAGCAGCGCCGCCGGCCCCATGAAGCGCTCCGAATTCCACCAGTAGCTCGGGCACGCGGTGGAGCAGCAGGCGCACAGGATGCACTCGTAGAGGCCGTCGAGCTTGTCGCGGTCGTCCTTGGTCTGCTTCCATTCCTTCTCGGGCGCGGCCGACACGGTCTGCAGATAGGGCTGCACCGCGGCGTGCTGGGCGTAGAAGTTGGTCAGGTCCGGCACCAGGTCCTTGATCACCGGCTGGTGCGGCAGCGGATAGATCGCGATCACGTCGTGCTTCACCTCGTCCATGCCGCGGGTGCAGGCGAGCGTGTTGGTGCCGTCGATGTTCATCGCGCAGGAGCCGCAGACGCCCTCGCGGCAGGAGCGGCGGAAGGTCAAGGTCGGGTCGACCTTGTTCTTGATCCAGATCAGCGCGTCGAGAATCATCGGCCCGCAATCGGCGGTGTCGACGTAATAGGTGTCGACGCGCGGGTTCTGCCCGTCATCCGGATTCCAGCGATAGATGCGGTACGCGCGCAGCTCTTTGGCGCCGGCGGGCTTCGGCCACACCTTGCCTTCGCCGACCCTGGAGTTCTTCGGGAGAGTGAGTTCGACCATCTGAATTCTTCTCGTTGGCGTTAGTACACGCGCGCTTTGGGCTCGATGTAGGCGATCTCGTTGGTCAGCGTGTAGGCGTGCACCGGGCGGTAGTCGATCGTGACCTTGCCGGTCGCGTCGTCGAACCAGGCGAGCGTGTGCTTCATCCAGTTCTTGTCGTCGCGCTCGGGATGATCCTCGCGCGCATGCGCGCCGCGGCTCTCGGTGCGGTTCTGCGCCGAGTCCATCGTCACCACCGCCTGCGCGATCAGGTTGTCGAACTCGAGCGTCTCGATCAGGTCGGAATTCCAGGTGAGCGAGCGATCCGAGACCCGCAGATGCGGCACGCCGCCGAACACCTCGTGGATCAGCTTGTGGCCCTCGTCGAGCACCTCGCCGGAGCGGAACACCGCGCAATTGTTCTGCATCACGCGCTGCATCTTCAGCCGCAGCTCGGCGGTCGGCGCGTCACCCGCGGCGTTGCGGAACTTGTCGAGACGCGAGAGCGACCTCTCGGCCGAGTCCGCCGGCAGTTCGGGCTGCTTGTCGCCCGGCGTGAGTTTCTCGGCGCAGCGCAGCGCGGCAGCGCGTCCGAACACGACCAGGTCGATCAGCGAGTTCGAGCCGAGGCGGTTCGCGCCATGCACCGACACGCAGGCGGCCTCGCCCAGCGCCATCAGGCCAGGCACCACCGCGTCGACGTCACCGTTGCGCTTGGTCAGCACCTCGCCGTGATAGTTCGTCGGGATGCCGCCCATGTTGTAGTGCACGGTCGGCAGCACCGGGATCGGCTCCTTGGTGACGTCGACGCCGGCAAAAATGCGCGCGGTCTCGCTGATGCCGGGCAACCGCTCGTGCAGCACCTTCGGATCGAGATGATCGAGGTGCAGGAAGATGTGGTCCTTCTCCTTGCCGACCCCGCGACCCTCACGGATCTCCACCGTCATCGAGCGCGAGACGACGTCGCGCGAGGCGAGGTCCTTGGCGGAGGGCGCGTAGCGCTCCATGAAGCGCTCGCCCTCCGAGTTGGTGAGATAGCCGCCTTCGCCGCGCGAGCCTTCGGTGATCAGGCAGCCGGCCGGATAGATGCCGGTCGGATGGAACTGGACGAACTCCATGTCCTGCAGCGGCAATCCGGCACGCAGCACCATCGCGTTGCCGTCGCCGGTGCAGATGTGCGCCGAGGTGCAGGAGAAATAGGCGCGGCCATAGCCGCCGGTGGCGAGGATCGTGGTCTGCGCGCGGAAGCGATGGATCGAGCCGTCGTCGAGCTTGAGCGCGATCACGCCGCGGCAGCGGCCCTCGTCGTCCATGATCAGGTCGATCGCGAAATACTCGATGAAGAACTCGGACGCGTGGCGCAGCGCCTGCCCGTACATCGTGTGCAGCATCGCGTGGCCGGTGCGGTCGGCGGCCGCGCAGGTGCGCTGCGCGGTGCCCTTGCCGTAATGCGTGGTCATGCCGCCGAACGGGCGCTGGTAGATCTTGCCGTCTTCCTCGCGGCGCGAGAACGGCAGGCCCCAGTGCTCGAGCTCGTAAACGGCGTCCGGCGCGTTGCGGCACATGTATTCGATCGTGTCCTGGTCGCCGAGCCAGTCGGCGCCCTTGACGGTGTCGTACATGTGCCAGCGCCAGTCGTCCTGGCCCATGTTGCCGAGCGCGGCCGCGATGCCGCCCTGCGCCGCAACCGTGTGCGAGCGGGTCGGGAAAACCTTGGTGATGCAGGCGGTGCGCAGCCCGGCTTCGGCGCAGCCGACCACCGCGCGCAGGCCGGCGCCGCCGGCGCCGACCACCACCACGTCATAGGTGTGATCCTCGATCGGATAGGCGCCGCCGTTCACCGCCGGGGCGGCGCTGCCGTTGCCGTTGTTCTGGCCGTTGCTCGCCATTCCATCAAACTCCGAACGAGATTTTCAGCAGCGAATAGATGCAGGCCGCCGCGATCGCGATTGCGAAGAACGTGTTCCCGATGATCGCGAGAAACTTCCATGTCTCGTCGTGCACGTAGTCTTCGATGATGACCTGCATGCCGATCTTCATGTGATACGTCACCGAGCCGACCATCAGCAGCATCACGATCGCGACGAACGGCGAGGCGAGGATCTGGATCACCGCGGCGTGGCTGCGTCCGAGCAGCGACACCAGGATCACGACGAAGGCCGTGACCAGGAACACGTTGGCGATCGCGGTGACGCGCTGGTGCCAGAAATGCGTGGTTCCGCTGCGCGCTGCGCCGCGTCCGCGCACACGAGCGATCGGGGTGCGGATGCTCATCGGGCGCTTCCCATGACGGCGTAGCCGACGATCCAGAGGATGATCGTCGCGGCGATCGAGCCGGCGAGGCCGGCGCGCACCAGCCATTCGCGCTCGTTCGGGCCGAAGCCATGGCCGGTGTCCCAGATGAAGTGGCGGATGCCGCCGAACATGTGGTGGACCAGCGCCCAGGTATAACCGAACAGGATCACCTGTCCGATCACGCTGCTCATGAACCACGCCACCTTGGCGTAGGCGTTCGGTCCGGAGGCGGCGGCCACCAGCCACCACACCAGCAGGATCGTGCCGAAATAGAGCGCCGCGCCGGTGATGCGATGCACGATCGACATCATCATCGTCAGCATCGGCTTGTAGATCGACAGATGCGGAGAGATCGGCCGCTGAACGGGCGCGCGGGTCTCGGCCATTTTTCGTGTGTCCGGTTTACGTCAGTTCGCGGAGCGCGAAGCGTGGAGCCGTTGGTAAACAAACTCCCGAAGGGCCGCAATCGACGCTGCGTTGTCCAAGCGGATTCATAACAGCCTTGACGTGGTCCACTCTTTACTTCGCGCAATACGAAGAATATTCCTTGGAATGGCTCAAATCCATGAGCATTTGGCGGAGCCAGCCTTCGTCAACGGCGAAGGATTGGTATACCAACCATGCGCGTGGACCTGGTCGATCTCTCGCTGTTTCGCCATGTCGTGGAGGCCGGCAGCATCACGCATGGCGCGGAGCGCGCGCATCTCGCGCTCGCCGCAGCGAGTACGCGAATCCGCCACATGGAACAGGCGCTCGGCGCCGCACTCCTGACGCGCGGACGGCAGGGCGTGACGCCGACGCAGGCCGGGCGCACGCTGCTGCAGCACGCGCGCACCATGCTGGCGCAGGCCGAGCGGCTGCGCGAGGACCTCGGTGCCTATGCGGGCGGGCTCGCCGGACAGGTGCGCGTGCTCTCGAACACCAATGCGCTGACCGAATTCCTGCCCGAGACCCTGAGCGCGTTCCTCACCACGCATCCGAATGTCAGCGTCGATCTGGAAGAGCGACTCTCCGACGAGATCGTCGGGCTGATCGCCGAGGGCGTTGCCGACATCGGCATCGTGGCCGGTACGGTCGATGCCGGCGGGCTCGAGACGTTTCCATACCGCAGCGATCGCTTCGTGCTGGTCGTGGCGCGCGACCATCCGCTGGCGAAACGGCAGAAGATCGGTTTCGCCGAAGTGCTGGAGCACGATTTCGTCGGGCTCGACCGGGCCAGCGCGCTGCAGCGCTTTCTCGCCGACAAGGCGGCGCGCGCGGGGCGTTCGCTGCGGCTGCGCATCCAGCTGCGCTCGTTCGACGGCGTGTGCCGGCTGGTGGAACGCAACGTCGGCGTCGGCATCGTGCCGGAGACGACCGCGCGCTGGGCCGCGAAGACGATGGCGATCAATGCGGTCGAACTCACCGATCCCTGGGCGCTGCGCGATCTCACCATTTGCGTGCGCGACTACAAGGCGCTGCCGCCTTACGCGCGCCAGCTGGTGGATCACATGCGCGAGGAGCGACGGGAGGCGACGTGAGCTCTTGCTTTACCTCCCCCTGCAAGGGAGAGCATAGGCGGCGTCCGCCGCCGTTCGTTGACGAAAAGAACGCCGATGCGAAGCATCGGCTACGCGCGAAGCGGTCGGGTGGGGGTCTTCTTTTATGCCGCCGATGACCCCCACCCCGACCCTCCCCCTT
>DATEKY010000404.1:0-5997 GCA_035277225.1 Xanthobacteraceae bacterium | reverse complement strand
CCTGCGGAAATACGGCAGCACGCCGTCCCAGCCCCAGCCGGTCGCGCCGAGCCGCTCCCACTCGTCGTAATCGTCGGGCGTGCCGCGCAGCGCCACCATGCCCATCACGGACGAGCCGCCGCCGATGATCCGCCCCTGATCGAAGCCGGTCGCCGGCGAATTGTGCCGCTCGCGCCAATGCACCTTCAGCCCCGGCCACATGTACGACTTGTTGTAGTAGGACGACGGATAGACATCGAGGATGTCGGTGGGCTCCTGCCCCGGCGGCGCATCCTGCCCGGCCTCCAGCAGCAGCACGCGGTGTTCCGAGCGCGCGGAGAGGCGATTGGCCATCACGCAGCCGGCCGAACCGCCGCCGACAATGATGTAATCAAAATTGCGCTGAGCCATTTGCTCTCGTCCGCCGCCGCTCGCTATAGGAGACACGACAACAAGAACACAAGGGCAGGACATGCAACGTAGCGAAGGGCGCATCCTCACCACCCACGCCGGCAGCCTGCCGCGGCCGGCCGCGCTGACCAGCCTGTTCGCGCGGCGCGTCAACGGCGAGACGGTGGATGCAAGCGAGATCGAGGCGCAGGGCCGCGCCGCGGTCCGCGCCATCGTTGCGAAGCAGATCGAAACCGGGCTCGACGTGATCGACGACGGCGAGCAGTCGCGCGAATCCTTCGTGCTCTACATGCGCCATCGCCTCACCGGGTTGGGCGGCGTCGGCTCGCGTCCGTTCCACGCCGACCTCGATGCCTATCCGCAGTACAAGGCGACGTTCCAGAGCCGCGTGACCACGGCCGACAAGGTGTCGAACCGCACGCATTTGCCGAAGGCGATCGGGGCGATCTCGTATGTCGACCCGTCGATGATCGAGGCCGAGTGTGCCGACTTCCGCGCCGCGCTCGCCACGCAGCAGGGCAAGTACACCGAGGCGTTCCTCACCGCGCCCTCGCCCGGCATCATCGCGGCGATCGTGCAGAACGAGCACTACGATTCGTTCGAGCGCTATCTCGACGCGCTCGCCGACGCGCTGCGGGTCGAATACGAGGCGATCGTGGGCAACGGCTTCCTGCTGCAGCTCGACTGCCCGGACCTCGCGCTCGAGCGCCATACCTCGTACCGCGACCGCCCGCTCGCCGATTTCGTGGCCTTCGTCGAGATGGTCGTCGCGGCAATCAACAAGGCGGTGACGAACATCCCGCGCGAAAAAATCCGCCTGCATGTGTGCTGGGGCAACTACGAGGGCCCGCACGATCAGGACGTCGCGCTCGCCGACATTCTGCCCGCGATCCTCAAGGCCAAGGCGGGCGCTATCTTTTTCCCCTTCGCCAATCCGCGCCACGCGCATGAATTCCGCGTGCTGGAGAAGACGCCGCTCGCTCCCGATCAGCTGCTCATCGCCGGCGTGATCGACACGCTGACCAACTTCGTCGAGCATCCGGAGGTCGTCGCCGACCGTATCGAGCGGATCGCCGGCGCGATCGGTGACCCAAGCCGCGTGCTCGCTGCCACCGATTGCGGCTTCGACACCTCGGCCGGGATGGGCCGCGTCGCCGAGGACGTGGTGTGGGCCAAGCTGCGCGCGCTGAGAGACGGCGCCGCGCTCGCGTCGAAGCGGTTGTTCTCCGCAAGCCCCTGAAATCGCGCGGTTTCGTGGCGCGGCGCTTATTCCCCCGCGCCCCACGCCACGCGCCTCTCGCTGCGTCAAAAATGAGACTGTCGGTCATGGCGCGGCCGGCGCAGGATGCGCCCGCCGCAAGCGCTTGCTCCTATAATTTCGCCTGCTTGCGATAAGGACGATTGAGCCTTCGGCAATACCGCGCCCGGACAGCAAGGTCGGGCGCGAACGGCGACAAAAATTCAGGGAGGACTATCCATGCGGACCAGGCTGCTGACGGCGGCTGCCATTCTCGCACTCACCGCGGGCGCCGCGCAGGCGCAGGACAAGATCAAGATCGGCGTGCTCGCCACGCTCGAAGGCGCGCTCACGACGCTCGGCGAAGACGCGATCCGCGGCATGGAAATCGCCATGAAGCAGGCCGGCGCCAAGGCCGGCGGCAAGACCATCGAGGTGATCACGTTTCCGACCAATGCGAGCCCCGACTCGGCGATCCGCGGCGCGCGCAAGCTGGTCGAGCAGGACAAGGTCGACATCCTGATCGGCCCCGTGTCCGGATCGGAAGGCATCGCGATCCGCGACTATTCCAAGACCCAGCCGCAGGTGACGGTCCTCAACGGCTCGTCCGGCGCGCTCGAGACCACCTACGTGACGCCGTCGCCGAACTTCTATCGCTTCAATCTCGACGGCTCGCAGTGGCTCTCCGGCCTCGGCACCTACATCTACAACGAAAAGAAGTGGCGCAAGATCGCGACCGTCGCGGAAGACTATTCGTTCCCCTACACCCAGCTGTTCGGCTTCGTGCCGGAATACTGCTCGCTCGGCGGGCAGATCACCGAACGGTTCTGGGTGCCGCTCGGCACCAAGGACTTCGCCTCGGTGATCGCCAAGCTGCCCGACGACGTCGACGCGATCTATCTCGGGCTCGGTGGCGGCGACGCGGTCAACTTCTTCAACCAGTATGCTCAGGCCGGCGGCAAGGCGAAGCTGATCGGCGGCTCGATCCTGGTCGACCAGACCGTGCTGTCGTCGAAGGGCGCCGCCAAGCGCATCGCGGTCGGCATTCCGTCTGCCGGTCCGCAGGCCGACGTGTGGGATAACCCGAAGTGGAACGCCTGGGTGAAGCTTTACCAGGATTCATTCCCGGCGGATAAGCGCTTCACCTCGCCGTCGCTGACCGGCACCGCCTACTACAACGACTTCAACGCCGTGTTCCAGGTGTTGAACGACATCAAGGGCGACCTCTCGGACGGCCACAAGAAATTCCGCGAAGGCCTCGCCAAGATCGAGCTCGACGCGCCGAACGGCAAGATCAAGCTCGACCAGAACCGCCAGGCGATCGGCACCAACTTCATCACCGAAGTGGTCGAGCTGCCGAACGGCGATCTGGTCAACAAGGCGATGAAGCTGATCCCCGACGTGAAGCAGACGCTTGGATTCACCCCGGAGCAGTTCGCCAAGCTCGGCCTGCCGAGCCGCACCAATCCGGAGTGCAAGAAGTCGTATAACTGACGCGCATTTTTGCGCAGACGGCGAACGGGCGGCCTTCGGGCCGCCCGTTTTGCTTTTCCCCCGTCACCCTGAGGAGGCCGCGCAGCGGCCCTCGAAGGGCGACGGCCCGGCTCGTGCCCGATCATCCTTCGAGGCCCGCCTTCGGCGGGCACCTCAGGATGACGGCGTGGGAGTTTCGCTGCGGGTTATTGCCGCAGTGCAGCGCCAAGGTTGAGAGATCGCGCGCACGAGCGCCGCCGCTCCCTTGCCAAGCGTGCCACCTTGCGGAATTCTAAGGGAAAAGAACACTGCGGGAGGGCGACGTGAGCAGTGCTTTGTCGGTCTATCATGGTCATTTCGGCCGGGCGACGCTCTATGAGCTGAACCGCCCGATGACGACCCATGCGCACCGCGAAGGCCACCTGATTTTCTACCTCTCCGGCACGCCCGCAACCGCGCGCGTCAGCGGCAAGCTCCACGGACTGACCGAGCGCTGCGCCATCGCGGTGAACCCGTGGGAGCCGCATGGCTTCAACCCCGGCGACTTCGGCACCGCCGGGCTGTTCCTCGTGCTCTACATCGACCGCAGCTGGTTTGCCCGCATGGCGCGCGGCGGCCACGGCGCGCTCGCCTTCGGCCGAGCCGAGATCGAGATCACGCCACGCATCCGCGCCATCATGCACGAGGTCGTGTCGCTGCTCGAGGACGACGACACACCCGCAAACTTCGACGGTACGCTGTTCGAGCTGACCGACGCCTGCTTCGAGCAATCCTGGCGGCTCGCCGGGGGCTGGCAGCGCTATTGCGGCCCTGCGTCGTCGTTCATCGACTTCCGCGTGCGCAAGTCGATCGTGCTGATGTCGGACCGGCTCGGCGGCGACATCGAGCTCGACGAGGTGGCGCGCGGCTCCGGCCTGTCGCGCCCGCACTTCTACAAGCTGTTCCGACGCCAGACCGGCGTCACGCCCAACATCTACCTGAACACGCTGCGCATGGAGCGCGCGGTCCAGCGGCTCGGCCAGACCGACCAGTCGATCACCGAGATCGGCGACGAGCTCGGCTTCTCCTGCCAGAGCGTGTTCACGCGGTTCTTCACCTCGCACGTCGGGATGGCACCGACCGACTACCGGCGCGCCGTGCAGGTGCTGGGCGCATGATCCCGAAAAGTGGGTACCGGTTTTCGGATAAGATCATGCGCAAACAAAAAGGCAGCCCGTAGCGGCAGCATCGCCCGAAAAGAAGATACTGGCGGTCATAGACAGACCGCCGGAATGCCATAAGAATCAAAGGCAAGAAGCGCCCGAACGGCGCCGCGCGTTGCGGGAGGTGGTGGCGTCATGAGTCACTTCATCGGCCGTCACCCGATCTGGTCACTCGCCATCGTGATCGGGGTCGCGATCCTGTTGTTCCTCATCTTCGCGGTGTGGCCGCCCGAGCTCGAGCAGCTGCTCGGCCGCAAGCGCATTTTCCTGAGCGCGCTGCTCAACGGCATCACGCTCGGCGGACTCTATTTCCTCGTCGCGAGCGGCTTCACCCTGATCTTCGGGCTGATGCGCAACGTCAACCTCGCGCACGGCTCGCTCTATCTGTTCGGCGGCTATTTCGGCTACGAGATCGCGCACGGCACCGGGAGCTGGGTGTTCGCGCTGGTCGCCACCTTCGTGGTGGTCGCGCTGCTCGGCATGGTGCTGCAGTTCACCATCTTCCGCTGGATGGAAGGACAGGACCTGCGCCAGACGCTGGTCACCATCGCGATCTCGCTCATCCTCGCCGACCTGATGCTGTGGCGCTGGGGCGGCGACTTCTACCAGGTGCCGATGCCGGCCTGGCTCGGCGGACCGGTCGAGGTGCCGCTGGTCACCGCGATGCGCTCGAGCGGCGAACTCGTCTACCTGTCGTATCCGCTGGTGCGGCTGGTCATCCTGCTCGGCGCGATCGTGATCGGCGTGCTGATGTGGCTCGCGCTCAACCGCACCAAAGTGGGAATGCTGGTGCGCGCCGGCGTCGACGACCGCGACATGCTGTCGGCGACCGGCATCCGCGTGCAGTTGCTGTTCCTGCTGGTGTTCGCGTTCGGCGCCGGGCTCGCGGGCTTCACCGGCGTCATCGGCGGCACCTTCCAGTCGCTGCAGACCGGCGAGGACATCAAGATCCTGCTCGCCTCGCTGGTCGTCGTCATCGTCGGCGGCATGGGCTCGATCCCCGGCGCCGCGGTCGGCGCGCTGCTGATCGGCCTCGCCGACCAGTTCGGAACCGTCTACATGCCGACCTACGCGGTCGTGCTGACCTTCGTCATCATGGTGGTCGTGCTGGCCTTGCGCCCGCAGGGCCTGTTGCGCGGACGCTGAGCCATGGCGCTGGTCGAAGCCGCACGCGCACCGTCCGCGGCCACAGCCGCCGAGCGCTGGAACTGGACCGACACGTTCCAGCAACATCCGGCGCTCTGGCTGCTCGCGCTGTTCCTGCTGATCCTGCCGGCTTTCGCCAGCAACTTCGTGCTGATCGAGCTGTTCGGCTGGGCGATGATTTTGGGGATGATCGCGCTCAGCCTGATGTTCCTCGCCGGCTACGGCGGGATGGTCAGCCTGGTGCAGATGACGGTCGCGGGCTGCGCCGGCTACATGGTGGCGATCTTCGGCACCAGCGTGATGACCGACATCAGCCTCGGCTGGCCCTGGTGGGTCGGCGTGCCGCTCGCAATCATCATCGCGGTGATCTTCGGAACGCTCTCGGGCGTGCTCTCGGTGCGCACCGAGGGCATCTATACGATCATGATCACGCTGGCGATCGCTGCGGCGTTCTTCTACTTCACGCGCCAGAACTACGTGATCTTCAACGGCTACACCGGTTTCAACAACGTCATTCCGCCGCCGCTGTTCGGCATCGAATGGCGCCAA
>DATEKY010000403.1:0-4219 GCA_035277225.1 Xanthobacteraceae bacterium | reverse complement strand
GGCCGGCTGCCGGCTGGCCGACCTCGGCGCCAATGTCGTGAAGGTGGAATGGGACGACGGCGACTGGATGCGGCAATGCCCGCCGTTCCTGAAGGACGGAACCAGCGCCGATTTCTTCGCGCTCAACCGCGGCAAGCGGAGCGTGCTGCTCGGCGCGGAGCCGGAGCGGCGCACGACCCTGTTGCGCCGTCTGGTCGAGACCGCCGATGTCCTTATCACCGACCAGAACAGCGACAGCCTCGCCGCACTGGGGCTTGAAGGGGCGGACGCCGAGACTTGCGCCTGGAATCCGCAGCTCATCGTCGCGCAGATTTCCGCGCTTGGCCGCGAGGGGCCGCTCGCCGGCATGCCGGGCTCGGAGCTCGGCGCGCAGGCCATGGCAGGCTACACGCGTTACGTCGGCACGCTCGGCGAACGGTCGATCCGACTGGGCGCCGACGTGGCCGGAGCTTCGACCGCGATCTTCACCACTCAGGCTGTGCTGGCGGCCCTGTTTTCCCGGCGGCGCACCGGGCGCGGGCAGCGCGTCGACCTGTCGCTGCTCAACTCGCTGGTCGCAATGAAGACCGTGCATCTCGCGGCCCAGAGCGACCCGGACAGCTTCGAGGGGCCGCGAGTCGGCGGCGCCTATGATCCGCCGGAGCGTGGCTGGAAGACGGCCGACGCGCCGATCACCTTTGCGTTCGGCGGTGCAGTCGGCGCCGAAGGGCGGCCCGGCTGGACGCAATTCGTCGAGGCGGTCGGCTTGTCTCGGCTGCTCGAGGATCCGCGATTCGACAAGACCGGCCGCATGACCACCGGGCTCGGGCCGAAGGCGCGCGAGCTCAAGGGAGAGTATGAGGGCGAGTTCACCAAACGGCCGTCGGCCGAAGTCATCTCCCAGGTGCGGAAATTCGGCGGCTTCGCTTCCGCCTACCTGTCGCACGATCAGCTGCTGGACGAGCCGCAAGTGCAGGCGCTGGAAATCGTGCGCGAAGTCCCGCAGGGGGACACCACGGTCCGCGTGCTCGATTTCCCGGTCAAATTCTCCGCGAGCAAGCCGGAAGTGCACGGCCAGGCGCCGCGCCTCGGCGAACATACGCAAGACGTGATGCGCGAGCTTGGACTCGCCAACGAAACCGCCGCACGTTCGCGAGCATGAGGCACCGCGCGACCGGTCCACGGGAGGAAGCGAGTAGACATGGGAAATCTTCGAGACCGCGCCGCCATTATCGGCGTCGGCAACAGCAAGTTCGAGCGGATCTCCGCTCAGGTCAGCCCGCTGGTCCCGTTGGTGACCGCCTTCAAGAATGCGCTTGACGACGCCGGCCTCGAACGAAGCGATATCGACGGTCTCCTGGTAAATATCGGCACGCCGTTCGGCGTCGACTACGACCAGGTCGCCGAGGCGTTCGGCCTCAACATCCACTTCTCCGACCAGACCTGGACGCACGGACGCCAGATGGCGACGGTGACCGCGCATGCCGCGATGGCGGTGGAAGCGGGTCTTGCCGATTACGTCGCCTGCGTCTGCTCGATCAACTGGGCGCGCGTCGGCACGGTCGGGCAGCACGGCCAGTGGCAGGACGACCGCGAGATCGGCGGCGCGCACTTCGAGCATCCCTGGTACGGCATGACCTCGCCGGGCGCCGCGTGGTCGATGGCCGCCCAACGTTATTTCGACCGCTACGGCGCGACCAGCCGCGACCTTGCGGAGGTGTGCGTATCGACGCGCAAGCATGCGCTGCTCAATCCGGAAGCGGTGATGCGCAAGCCGCTGACCGTCGAGGATCACCAGCAATCGCGTTACGTGTGCCAGCCGCTGCATCTGTTCGACTACTGCCTCACCGTCGGCGGCGCCTGCGTGGTGATCGTGACCACGGCCGAACGGGCAAAGGACGGGCCGAAGAAGCCGGTCTATCTCATGGGCATGCAGGGCATGTGTGCCGGACGCGAAGAGGCGACCGGGTCGCGGCCGGGGCTCGGCATCCACCAGCAGGACGAGAATTATCCGGTGCCGCATCCGCGCGACCTTGCGGTCTACCGCATGGCCGGCGTGAACCACGAGGATATCGACGCCTTCTATACCTACGACGCGATGTCGAGCATCGTGTGGCTGTCGCTGGAACGATTCGGATTCTGCAAGCCGGGCGAGGCGTGGCAGTTCGTCAAGAACGGCCGCATCGCCCCCGGCGGGGAACTGCCGGTGAACACCAGCGGCGGGCTCCTCTCCGAGGTGCACGTCTCCGGCTGGAACCACGTGTGCGAAATGGTGCGCCAGCTTCGTCACGAGTGCGGCGAACGCCAAGTGCCGAATGCCGAGATCGTCCAGTGGGGGACGAACCGCGGCGATTCCCTCATCCTGCGAAGGTGACATCCGTGCAGCACGACAGCGCATCGTCCGGCGGCGCAGCCGCCAAGCCGCTTCCGATCATCTCGGACTACAATCGCCCGTTCTGGGAAGGTGCGCGCCGCCACGAGCTGCGGTTGCAGCGCTGCAGCGCCTGCCGCAAGTTCTGGGCGCCGAATGGCCCGGTCTGTCCGCACTGCTTCTCCGAGGAATACTCGTGGGATAAGGTCGCGGGGCGCGGCAAGATCGCCGCCTGGGTGGTGTTTCACAAGGTCTATCACCCGGCCTTCGCCAAGGACGTGCCTTACAACGTGGCGTTCGTCGAGCTGACCGAAGGTCCGCGCATCATCGCCAACATCGTCGGGGTCAAGAACGAGGAGCTTCACATCGGCATGCCCGTCGAGGTGGTTTTCGAAGACGTCAACGACGAGATCAGCCTGCCGAAATTCCGCAGCGCCGACGCTCCCAAGACCTGATCACAGCACGAGAAAGAACCATGAAGCTGAATATCGGCGAAGCGAAAGCCCTCGCGCTGGCGGCGCTCAAGGCGATCCAGATGGGCGACGATGCGGCCGCGGCCACCGCGGACCATCTGGTGGATGCGGCGCTGCGCGGCGTCACCTTCGGCAGCCTGCCGCGCATTCTGGCGATCGCCGAGAAAATGCAGGAAGGCGACAGCCGCAGACCGGTCAAGGTGGTCCGCGATACGCCGGTATCGGCGCTGCTCGATGGCGGCGACCAGGTCGGCTACTACGTCGCGCACCGCGCCACCAGCATGGCGATCGAGAAGGCGAAGAAGAGCGGTATCGCGATCGTCGGCGCGAACAACACCTTCTATACCGGGCTGTTCTCCTATTACATGGAGATGGCGACGCGCGAAGGGCTGGTCGCGATGGCGATCGGCAACGGTCCGGCGGTGGTGGCGCCGGAAGGCGCGATCGACGGGCGGCTCGGCACGAACCCGATCGCCTTCGGCTTCCCGTCCGCGTCCGGCGATCCGGTCATTTGGGACATCGGCACATGCGCCATCATGCACGGCGAGGTGCTGCTGCATCGGCGCCTCGGCGAGCCGCTGCCCGAGGGCGTCGCGACCGACAAGGACGGCGCGCCGACGCGCGATCCGACCGCTGCGCTTGCCGGCGCGATCCGCACCTGGGGCGGCCATCGCGGATCGGGCCTGGCAACCGTGGTGCAGCTCATGGGCGCGATGTGCGACGCGCCGGTGATCTCGCCCGCGATGCGCGAGATGGCCTATCTGATCATCGTCATCGACCCGAAGCTGCTGATGCCCGACGGCGAGTATCCGGAGCGGGTCACCGAGTTGTCCGATGCGATCCGCAGCGCGCGTCCGATGGATCCGGCAAAGCCGGTGCGGATGCCGTTCGACCGCTCCGCCGAGGACCGCAGGCGCCGCATGGCCGAGAACGCGATCGAGGTCCCGGACCGCGTCTACGAGTCACTGGTAAAGCTCGCGCAAACCAAGAAATAATCGGGTGCGAGGTCAGAAAAACAGAAGCCGGGAGGGAGACCCCATCATGATCAAGCAACACGCCCGCATCACACGCCGCGCGACATTGGGAATTGGGGCATCGCTCATCGCAGGCTATGGCCTGCGGGCGCAGCCCGCGCTTGCGCAGGCAGGACGCACCGAGGGCGAGGTGGTGTTTGCAGGTTACGGCGGCACCTTCGAGCAGTTCGCGCGCAACGAGCTGATACCGGCCTTCGAGAAGCAGACCGGCATCAAGGTGCGCTTCGTGGTCGGCACCGCGCTGAGCAATTTCGCCAAGGTGATGGCATCGCGCAACTCGCCCGAGATCGACTTGTACTGGTCGAACGAGCTGACGCATGTCGCGGGCAAGCAGCAGGGACTCTACGAAAAGCTCGATCCGG
>DATEKY010000402.1:0-9557 GCA_035277225.1 Xanthobacteraceae bacterium | reverse complement strand
AGCCACTGGTTCTGGATGAAGATCGGCAGCACGCCGACGCTGCGCGCCTTCGCGATCAGCTTTGCGACGCGCTCGACCGCGGGCGCCATCATCTGCAGGTTCTTGCCGATGCGGTCGAACAAGCCCTTCGGCGAGCAGAAGTCGTGCTGGATGTCGATCATCACCAGCGCGGTATGAGCGGGGTCGATGATCTCCTCGACGGTCGAGAACACGTCCTTGCCAAGTACCGAGATCATTGCGGGCTCCTCGCCGGTTGCGGCGGCCACGAAGGCCTTGATTGGGTGATGCGGTCGTACGGCTGAGCGTACGAACAGCGACCATCCTGTCAATCTCATACCTGGTTGTGGAAGCTGCGGTGCTTTCCGCAAAGGGGAGCCGCTCACAAGCGTTGGCTTCACATGGATCTCCTGGCGCTCCCCCGAGGCATGCCAAGTCGAAACGATTCCAAGAAGATAGATTGGCTAGCTCCCGCCCTCGCACCAGATTGTCCGGGGACTGCCTCGCGCCTCCTTCGTCAGCGGCTTGGGTGGTCTGTCATCCAAATGGATGGTACTTCAGGTGGTATTTCGAGCTATCTTAGCTTCGACCGGCCATCGCGGGTGCGGACCAACATGACGGAAGACAAGGAAGAAGAAGCGGCGCTCGCTCTTTGGTGCGCCGAGCTGGAGTACCGGCGAAAGAAACAGTGGGATATTTTCGTCTGGGCGGCGACGCTGCTGGTGGCAAGCATTGGCGCCGTGTTCGCACTGGCCGTAAAGGGCGAGTTCAAGTTCGCCTGGGGACCCCGCTTCGGCTTTGCCGTAGCGCTGCTGGGGGTCGCCGCATATGCTTGGCGCTGGATTGATCTGAACATCGACTTTGAAAAGAAGGCCCGAACCAACCTCGTGGGCTTGTACAAAGTGCCCAGAACAAAGCCGTCCGACCTGCCTGATCCCGACACGCCCGTCCTTTTTGGCTATGTCCAAATCATCCTCGGCCTCGGCTTCGCTGCCGCGGTCGTGGTGCTCGTCCCTCCCGAATGTTACGGCATCAAGTAGCGACGCCGTGCCGATACGACTGCCGCGCCGGCGCGTGACACTCGCGGCCCTGCCGGTGGAATTGTCCAAGACGCGGATGCCGATCGCGATTGTCACCTTGAAGAACCGGTCGCTCAGCCCGCTCGCGCAGCTTTTCATCGAGCGGGTGCGCGCTGTGACGAAGCCGCTCGCCAAGGATTGATGGGAGGACGGCTCCTCCGCCTGGATGTTCGGCCTCGAGAAAGCGAACCACGCTTAGCGCGGTCGGGGTGCGCGAAATCAAGAGCCGGCCCGCACGCCGTCGTCAGCCCGGCAGGCCTGCTTTGCGCAGGTCGCCGATCAGACGTTCGGCATATTAACCTCCTTCGAGGCGAATCCCGCGCCTCGACTATCCGGTCAGGATCGATTTCAGCGCGTCGCGCTCTGCGACGATGAAGTCGAAGAAGGTCGCGATCCGCGGCGTGCGCCGCAGGTCCGGATGCGTCAACAACCGCCAGCTCCTGGCGAGTTCGGGTATCGGCCCGAGCACGCGCTCCAGTCCGGGCTCGCCATCTGCGATCGCCGTCGGCAGCGGCCCGACGCCGATGCCGGATTTCACCGCGTACATGAGGCCGAGCACGCTGTTGTTGCGCGCCGCTATCCTGGCGTTGGGCGCGGTCTCCTTGAGCCATTTCGCGACCCGATGGTTGCTCATCGTTTCATCGAGGCACACCAGGGCATGGCCCGCCATGTCCTCGATGCGCTGCGGCTTGCCGTGGCGCGCGATGTACTCGCGGCTCGCATAGACCGCCCAGACCGAGTCCGCGATCTTGCGGCCGACCAGCTCGTCGTCGGTGTCCCCCGAACGAAACGCCGCGTCCGCCTCGCCCTTTGCCAGATCGAGATAGCGGTCGCTCATCACGAACTCAACGCGCAAGTTGGGATGCTGCGCGTGGAAGCGCTCGATCAACGGTGTCATCCGCTGCACGATCGGTTCGGGGCAGGTCACCCGGATGACGCCGCTCTGGTCGCGCCCGAGGCCGGCGGCGTGATGCTCGACGTCTCCGACCGCGGCTTCGACGCGCTCGGCAAACGGCCGTAACTCCTGGCCGAAGTCGGTCAGGCGGTAGCCGCTGGCCGTGCGCGTCACGAGCTTGCGTCCGACCCGCTTTTCGAGCTCCGCCAGCCGCCGCTGCACCGTCGACTGGCTCGCACGCAGCTTCTTTCCGGCCGCGATCGTGCTGCCATGGCGGGCGACCGCAAGGAAGTACTTCAGGTCGTTCCAATCGAACATCGGCGCATTATGCAGTTTCGTGGCCCCTTGCCGCAATCTTGCGGCTCCCGCGCCGCCGCCGTGCCTTGTAAGTCGCCAGGCAGGCATTGATGCCGCCAGGGAGGGCCAAGATGCGCACCATGATCAGCATCAGTTTCGTCACTGTGGCTTTGCTGTTCAGCGCGGCCGCACAGGAGAGCGGCATCGCCCGACCCGATCTCGTCCTTCGCGAGCTCGTCGCCGGCATGCCGCGCGGCGAGCGGCAGGAGGTGCGCGTCATCACGGCGAGCTTCAAGCCGGGCGACAAGACCGTGTTTCACACGCATCGGTTCCCCGTCATCGTCTACGTCCTGGAAGGAGCCTTCACGCTGGACCTGGAAGGCCGGGCTCCCGTGACGATCAAAAAGGGCGAGGCATTCGTCGAGCCGCCGAACGTCAAAATGACGGGCCACAATCGCAGCACGACAGAGCCGCTGAAGGTGGTGGTCTTCTACGTCAGCGACGCCGACACGCCGTTTCTCGATCTCGTACACCGATAGGAGCGGCATCCATGAATGCACAAATTTCTGCTTCCGAGGGATTCAAGGCCGCCGTGCGCGACCAATGGAATCGGAGCGCGCAAGGATGGAACGATGAAAGCCCGAAAATCCGCGGCTGGCTGAGCGAGGCGACGAACGCCATGATCGAGATGGCCGACATCCAGGCCGGCATGCGTGTGCTCGATGTTGCCGCCGGCGCCGGCGACCAGACGCTCGATATCGCGAAGCGGGTCGGCCCGGGCGGCCACGTATTGGCGACCGATCTGTCTCCCGCAATCCTCGCGTTCTGCCGCGAGAGCGCCCGCAGGGCGGGTCACGACAACGTGGAGACGCTCGCCGCCGACGGCGAGACGCTGCCGGTCGAGGAGTCCCATTTCGATGCCGCGGTTTGCCGACTTGGCCTGATGTTCTTTCCCGATCCGGGAAAGGGATTGCGCGCCGTTTTCCGCGCGCTCAAGCCCGGCGGCAGGTTTTGCAGCATGGTGTTTTCGACGCCCGAGACGAATCCCTGCGTCGCAATCCTGGTTTCGACGGCGCTCAAGCATGCCGGCCTGCCGCCGCGCGATCCCTATCAGCCGGGCGGGCTGCTCAGCCTCGGCAAGCCCGGCCTGATCGATGAGCTGTTCCGCCAATCCGGATTTGCACAGGTGGCGACGACGCGCGTCGAAGCGCCTTTCAGGTTGCCGTCGGTGCGTGACTATCTCGATTTCGTCCGCGGGTCGGCGAGCCCGATCCTGCAGATCCTGGGCCGGCTCGATGAGCCGGCCAGAGATGCGGCCTGGGCCGACATCGAGAGCAAGCTGGCAGCGTTCAACACGCGCGACGGCTGGGAAGGTCCGAACGAACTCCTGCTGACCGTCGGATACCGATCCTGATCCACGCCGGATGTCCGCTTTGGGCCTACCCGGATTCGCGGCCCCGCCCCGGGAGCAGGTCGTCATCGACTTTCACAAGCTGCGTTCCGGTTGCGCGAGCAGGTGGTTCAAACAACCGCACAATCTCGCATCCGGATCGTGGTCGAACGTCGCACGTGCGATGCCGGTTGGTCATGTAGCGTTCGATCCGAACGACCCGAGCGGGCGGCATGGCAGTCTCCTGTCGTCTTGTCCTGCCAAACCTTCCACGAAAGATGCTTCGGCGATGTGATCGAGATCACACTTGGCGACGTGCGCGCGGGTCATTGCCCGAGTCCTATCGGTGAACCATCCGGTGTAAGGACGATTTCCCGCAACCCCTGTGATGCGCGGACGTAACAAGCGGCACCGCAACCGGAGAGCACGTGCGTAGTGTCTCGTTGCGATTCGAGCGCGCTGTCCAGCAATCCGGCCCTGCCAGCAGGTCGCGCAATTGCGCGCCGTCCCAACCACGCTAAACTCCGCGTGCAGCATTGGACAGAGCGCGAGATGGCGTGGCGAATTGGGGTCGACATCGGGGGTACGTTCACGGATGTGGCGCTGGTCGATGAGACGACGGGAGAGATCGGCGTCGCCAAGGTGCCAACGACGCCACGCAACCTGGCCGAGGGCGTGCTGGCGGCGCTGAACATGGCCATGCAGCGCTATGCGGTCGAGGCGTCGAACGTGGGGCTGCTGGCGCACGCCACCACCGTCGTCACCAACGCCATCCTCGAGGGCCGCGGGGCGCGGGCGGCCCTCATCACCACGCGCGGGTTCCGCGACGTGCTGGAGCTGAGGCGTTCGGCGCGGGCCGATCTTTACGACCTCTTCCAGGATGCGCCGGCCACCCTCGTTCCGCGGCGGAACCGCTATGAGATCACCGAGCGCATCGGCGCCGACGGAGCCGTCGTCACACCGTTGGCGGATCGGGAGATCGATGCGCTGATCGCGACGCTCAGGGCGGAGCGTGTCGAGGCGCTCGCCGTCACTCTCATGTTCAGCTTCCTCAATCCCGTCCACGAGCGCCACCTGGGCGCGCGTCTGAGAGCCGCGCTGCCCGAGCTGCCGATCTATCTCTCCTGCGAGGTGTTGCCGGAGATCAAGGAATTCGAGCGCACGAGCACGACGTCGGTGTGCGCCTATGTCGGCCCGACGCTGGCCTCCTATCTGGCGCGCCTGGAGGAGATGACGCGCAGTCTGGGCCTGCCGCCGCTATACGTCATGGCCTCCAACGGGGGCATCCTGGAGGCCCGCGAGGCCGTGGCCATGCCGGCGGTTGCCGTCGAATCGGGGCCGGCCGCCGGCGTCGTTGCGGCGGCCCTGGTGGCGCGCCAGACCGGCCGTCGCAACCTGCTGTCGTTCGACATGGGCGGCACGACGGCCAAGGCCAGTCTGATCCGCGACGGCCAGTACGAGACCACGCCCGAGTATGAGGTCGGCGGCGGCTCGAGCCGCAGCCGCTGGATGCACGGCACCGGACATCCCATCCGCGTATCCGTCATCGACCTGGCGGAAGTCTCTGCCGGCGGTGGCTCGATTGCGTGGGTCGATCGCGCCGGGTCGCTGCGCGTCGGGCCGAAGAGCGCAGGGGCCGACCCCGGACCGGTCTGCTATGCCCGCGGCGGTGTCGAGCCCACGGTCACGGATTGCAATTTACTGCTCGGCTATCTCGACAAGAGATCCTTGTTGGGCGGCGAATTGCCCATCGACCATGCAGGCGCCGAGGCTGCGATCCGCGAGCATCTGGCGCGGCCGCTCGGCGTCGATCCGCGCACGGCGGCCGCGGCCGTCATCGATGTCGTCAACCATGCCATGGCGGAAGCACTGAAGATCGTCTCGGTGCAACGCGGCTACGATCCGCGCGAGTTCGCGCTTGCGGCGTTCGGAGGAGCCGGGCCGCTGCACGCGGCTGCCCTGGCGGCCCAACTCAACATCGGCGAGATCGTCTGCCCGCCGATACCGGGCGCCTTCTCGGCACTCGGCCTGGTCGGAACGGACCTCAAGCGCGACTACGTGCGCACGGTGTATGTCACGACCGCAAACGCCGATCCCGTGACGCTGGAGCAGGCATTCGCCGACCTGGAACAGGAAGGCGCCGCCATGCTCGACCGCGCCGGCGTCGCAGCCGGCAGCCGCCGTTTCGAGCGCTCGGTCGATGCGCGCTACGAGCGCCAGTCCTACGAGCTGTCGATCCCGATGGCGGCGCGCAGGCTGGATGCAGCTCTGCTGACGGAGATCGCCGAGAACTTCCACGTCCGCCATCGCGCGACCTATGGACACGACAATCGTTCCGAGCCGGTGCAGCTTGTCAGCATTCGGCTTACGGCGGTCGGAGAAATCCCCGCGCTCGCCATCAAGGATCGCACCGCTCCGGCAGGCGCGAACGCGATCAAGAGCGAGCGCGAGGTGTGGTTTGCCGGCGGTGGGGCGATGACAGCCAAGGTCTACGATCGCCGGAGCATGCCTGCGGAGCTGATTGCGCACGGACCCGCCATCATCGAGTCGCTGGAGTCCACGATCCTCGTGCCGCCGGACTGGCGAGCCCGCATGAATGACGAAGGGTTCGTCATTCTGGCGTGCGGCAAGGGCGAGAGGAAGCAACCGTGACAAGTGCACCGCGCGGCGGCGATCCGGCCACCTTCGAGATCGTCAAGAACAGCTTCAGCAAGATCGCGGAGGAGATGCGCGTCGTTCTGGCGAAGACGGCCTACTCGCCGATACTCAAGTCGGCCGGGGATTATTCGTGCGGCGTATTCGACGCGCAGGGCTCGATGGTGGCACAGGGGCCTGATCTGCCGATTCATCTCGGCTCCATGCCGGATGCCGTGCGCGCCGTCGTCGCCGCCTTCGGTGCCGACGTGCACGACGGCGACGTGTTCATCCACAACGACCCCTATTTCGGCGGCAGCCACCTGCCGGACGTCAACGTCGTACGCCCTGCATTCTACGACGGCCGCCTCCTCGGCTACGCCTGCCTGCGCGCGCACTGGCCCGACGTGGGTTCGGCAACGCCCGGCAGCTACGGTGCCGTTACCGAGATCTACGGCGAGGGGCTGCGGCTGCCGCCGCTCCGGCTGGTGAGCAAGGGCGCGGTGAACACCGACCTGGAAAAGGTGATCTTTGCCAACGTGCGAACCCCCGACGAGCGCAAGGGCGACCTCGGCGCCCAGCTCGCCGCCACCTTGCGCGCCACCGAGCGGCTGCAGGCGCTGGCCGAGCGCTACGGAGCCGAACGGCTGAAGGGCTACATGGCCGAGGTGATGGATTATTCCGAGACGCTGATGCGCGCCACGCTGGCCGACCTTCCGGACGGCGAAAGCACCTTCGAGGACTTCTGCGACGGCGACGGCATTCCCGACGCGAAGGACGGCGCCGACGCTCCGTTCTGGATTCGTCTCGCTATCCGCAAGACCGGCGACCGCATGGTGATCGACTTCGCCGGCAGCGACCCGCAGGTGAAAGGGCCGATCAACGCCCCGCTGTCCGTCACCGCGTCCGGCGTGTTCTGCGGCCTCAAGATGGCGGTCGATCCCAACAGCTTGATTCCGCCAAACTCCGGCTGTTGGCGCACGATCGAGGTGAAGGCGCCGCAGGGCTCGGTGGTCAACGCGGCATTTCCCGCGCCCGTGGTCTACGCCAACCACGAGATCTCTCACCGCGTCGCCGACATGGTGATGGGGGCGCTCGCGAGCATTTGGCCGGACCGCGTGATGGCCTGCAGCCAGGGTACCTCAGCGATCCTCACGCTCGGCGGTGTCGACCCGCGCTCGGGACGCCGCTATGTATCCTACGAGACGGTCAAGGGCGGGTTTGGCGCGCGCCCCACCAAGGACGGCATAAACGTCGTGGCAAGCGGCATCTCCAACACCATGAATACGCCTGTCGAGGTGCTGGAGATGGCATTCCCCGTGCGCATCGAGCGCTATGAGATAAATCCCGACTCCGGTGGCGCGGGGCGCTATCGCGGCGGCTGTGGCGCGCGACGCACCTGGCGCCTCCTGGCGGGTGCCGATGCCACAGGGTCCCTGTGCATGGAGCGCATGACCTCGCCGCCGTTCGGACTGCTCGGAGGCAATGCGGGTTCGGCGGCCGTCGTTACCCTGACCACGCCTGACGGCGTCACGCGCCACCTGCCGAGCAAGGGCGCGTTCTTCGCGCCTGCGGGATCGGTGGTCGACATGATAACTCCCGGATCCGGCGGGTTCGGTGCAGTGGGACAGCGCGCCCGCGCCGCCATCGTGCGCGATCTCGCCGACGGCTACGTCACCGAGGAGGCGGCGCGCGAGCATTACGGCGTCGCCGAGGGCGCGACACTCGCGGCCGAGAGCAGCGGAGACTAACGGGCCGCTCGACCGTCCCCGCTTCGCCATCGCACAACACGATCAAAAACGGAGAAAGGCCAATGCCAGCCCCCGCAGCCGCCGACGGCCAGAGCCAGCTCATTGAGATCGCGCGACGCGTTCTGCCCGGCGGCGGGTTCGGCAACGTGTCGCACGAGATGGTCATCGCCGAAGGCAAGGCCGGGCACGTCTGGGACGTCAATGGCAAGGAGTATGTCGACTATCTCTTGGGGTCGGGGCCGATGATCGTCGGCCATGCACACCCCGAGGTCGTCGAGGTGGTGCAGGCGCAGGCCGCCAAGGGCACGACCTTCTTCGCCAACAACGAGCACGGCATTCGCCTCGCCGCAGAAATCGTCGATGCCGTGGCCTGCGCCGAGCAGGTGCGCTTCGTCAGCACCGGCTCGGAGGCCGACGCCTACGCCATGCGGCTGGCGCGCGCCTATACGGGCCGCGACAAGATCCTCAAGTTCGAGGGCGGCTATCACGGCATGAGCGACTACGGCCTGATGAGCCTGGCGCCCAAGCAGGTCGGCAACTTTCCCCAGCCGATCCCGGACTCCGCCGGCATCCCCAAGAGCCTGCGCGATGAAGTCCTCGTCGCCCCGTTCAACGACCTCGAAACCGTGGCGGGCCTCGTGCGCGAGCATGGCGATGAGTTGGCCGGCATCATTGTCGAGCCGTTCCAGCGGCTGATCCCGCCCAAGCCCGGCTTCCTCCAAGGCCTGCGCAGGATCACCGAGGAGAACGGCCTGGTGCTGATCTTCGACGAAGTCGTCACCGGCTTCCGCTTCGCCTACGGCGGTGCACAGGCCTACTACGGCGTGACGCCCGATATCTGCACGCTCGGCAAGGCGATCGGCGGCGGCTTCCCGCTCGCGGCGGTGGCGGGGCGCGCCGACATCATGGCTCATTTCGACAAAGGCAAAGTGAGCCAGGACAAATTCATGGTGCAAATCGGCACGCTGAGCGGCAATCCCATCGCCGCGGTGGCCGGGCTGAAGACGCTGGAGATCCTCAAGCGCCCCGGCGCCTACGAGCAGATCTTTGCGACCGGCCGCGCCTTGATGAAGGGCTATGCCGAGATCCTGAAGAAGGCGGGGGTGGAAGCCCGGGTCGTGGGCGATGCGCCTATGTTCGACGTCGTCTTCACGGCGCGCGAGGTCACCGACTATCGCTCCGCGATGGGCGACGAAGCCAAGATGAAGCGCTGCAACCAGTTCCTGCGCGAACGCGGCATCCTCAAGGGCGAAAGCAAATATTACATCTCGCTCGCCCACACGGAGGCCGATGTCGCCTTTACTCTGGATGCGTTCGCGGCTTCCATCGCGGAGCTTTAGGCAAGCCCAAGCCGACGGTATTCGCGCGGCCTGGTCTAGAAGTGTTCCCAGAGATCGGTCCGCCTGGCGAATTCCGCGGCCGGCATGTTGCCGACCAGACGGCCCGACTTCAGCACGACCACGCGATCGGCGACTGAAAGAGTCGCCGGAATATTCTGCTCCACGATGATCACG
>DATEKY010000401.1:0-3296 GCA_035277225.1 Xanthobacteraceae bacterium | reverse complement strand
CGGGTGACCGAGGGCGAGACTGCCGACCTTCTGGTCAGCACGCCGGCCGGCATCGATACGCTGATCAAGAGCGGCAAGGTGACCGACGGCACCAACACCGCGATCGCGAGCTCCGGCATGGGCGTCGCGGTGCTGAAGGGCGCGCCGAAGCCGGATATTTCCACGCCCGAAGCCTTCAAGCGCGCGCTGCTCGCCGCCAAGGCGGTCGCCTATACGGACCCGGCCAGCGGCGGCGCGAGCGGCGCCCAAATGGCGAAGGTGCTGGACCGGCTCGGGATCGCCAGCGAGGTGAGTGCGAAGGCAAAGCTCGGCCGCGGCATCCCGGTTGCGACCTTCGTGGTGAAGGGCGAGGCCGACATCGCGATCCAGCAGATGCCCGAACTGCTGCACGTGAAGGGCGCAGAGATCGTCGGCCCGCTGCCGGGCGACCTGCAGACGGTCACCACCTTTGCGGCCGGTATCCCCGCAGGCTCCGCGCATGCCGATATCGCCAAGGCGCTGGTGCGCTTCCTGCAAACGCCGGAATCCGCCGCCGTGATCAAGAAACACGGCCTCGATCCCGCTCCGCCGGGCGCGCCGGCCAAAGCCTCTTGAGCTACGCTTCCTCGACCGGGTGAAACGAGCCGTCGTCGCCGAGCCGTTCGAGGATACCGGAGCGGATATCGAAGAAGCAGCCGTGCAGCGACAGCTTGCCGGCGGCGACCGGCTCGCGCACCCAGGGAAACGTCATCAGGTTTTCCAGCGAGAGCCGCACCGACTCGTGCTCGCAATAGTCCTGCCGCTTGTCGGGCGGAAACTGCAGCGCGCGCAGCTTGGCGCGCTCCGCCATGTTCACCCAGTGCGCGACGAAGTCCGACGCCTCGTCCGGCGCGCCGTGCAGCAGCGCGTGGATGCCGCCGCACATCGCGTGGCCCATCACCACAAGATGCTCGACCTTCAGCACGCGCACGCCAAATTCGAGCGCCGCGCTGGTGCCGTGATGATGGCTGTCCGGGCCGTACGGCGGGATCAGGTTCGCGACGTTGCGCACGACGAACAGTTCGCCCGGGCGCGCGTCGAAGATCATCTGCGGATCGGCGCGGCTGTCGGAGCACGCGATCAGCATCGTGCGCGGCGACTGCCCGCTGTGGCTCAATTCGTCGAAGCGCGCGCGCTGGTGCGCCCAGGTGCCGGTACGGAAGCGGCGATAGCCGGAAATGAGGTCTTGCATGCACTAGATTTGCTGCGTTGCAGCAGCAAGTGCAAGTCCTATCGGTCTGCGGCGTCTCGCTACACCACCATCATCACCGGGTTCTCGATCAGCGACCGGAACGCGCCGATCAGTTCGGCGCCGAGCGCGCCGTCGACCGCGCGGTGATCGCACGACAGCGTCACGCTCATCACGTGCGCGGCGACGACCTGCCCCTTGCGCACGATCGCGCGCTCCTCGCCGGCGCCGGCCGCAAGGATCGTCGCATGCGGCGGATTGATCACCGCGGTGAAGTCCTTGATGCCGTACATGCCGAGGTTCGACACCGCCGTGGTGCCGCCCTGATACTCCTGCGGCTTGAGCTTGCGCGCCCGGGCGCGCGCGACCATGTCCTTCAGCTCGTTGGAAATCGTCGACAGCGACTTGCTCTCGGCCTGGCGAACGATCGGCGTGATCAAGCCGCCCGGGAGCGCCACCGCGACGCCCACATCGGAATGCTTGTGCTTCAGCATGCCGCTTTCGGTCCAGCTGACATTCGCGTCCGGCACCTTCTGCAGCGCCACGGCCAATGCCTTCACGACGAAGTCGTTGACCGAGAGCTTGTAGGCCGGCTTGCCTTCCTTGTTCTTCGGCGCCGACGCGTTGATCTCCTCGCGCGCCGCCATCAGCTTGTCGATCACGCAGTCGACCGTCAGGTAGAAGTGCGGAATGGTCTGGGTCGAAGCGGTCAACCGCTGCGCGATCACGCGGCGCATGTTGTCGTGCGGCACGACCTCGTAGGAGCCTTCCTCGAACAGCGCGCGCACCTTCTCGTCCGACATCGTCGGCGCGATCGACGGCGCAGCGGCGGCGGCAGCCGGCGCGGCGCCCGGAGCCTTCAGTCCCTTGCCCTCCTTCGCGGCCTCGACGTCGCGCGCGACCACGCGGCCGTGCGGGCCACTGCCGGAGATACGTGCGAGATCGATCCCGGCTTCCCTGGCGAGCCGGCGCGCGAGCGGCGACGAGAACGTGCGGGCATGGCCGTTGGTGGCCGGCGCGGCGGCTGCAGCGGGTGCAGGCGTGGGAGCCGCGGGCGCGCTTATCCCTCCCCCGGAGGGGGAGGGTGGCGCCGAAGGCGCCGGGTGGGGCGCAGCCGCAGCTTTCGGAGCCTCGGCCGGTTTCGCTGCGGGCGCGCTCGCAGCCGCGGCGCCGGCCGCCTTCGCATCCTCGCCCTCGCCGGCGAGCACCGCGATCAGCTGATTGACCGGCACGTCGGCGGTGCCTTCCGGCACGACGATCTTCGCCAGCGTGCCCTCGTCGACCGCCTCGACCTCCATCGTGGCCTTGTCGGTCTCGATCTCGGCGATCACATCGCCGGGCTTCACCTTCTCGCCTTCCTTCTTCAGCCACTTGGCGAGATTGCCCTTCTCCATCGTGGGAGAGAGCGCCGGCATCAGGATGTTGATCGGCATCAGCGCGATCCTGTCTCTAAAGTCTGTTGTGCTCTAGTTCTTCGCAACGCCCGGAACCGGAGAGCCCTCGCCCGTCGCCACCTCCTGCGCGAAGATATCAAGCATGCGCTTGGCGGCCTCAGCCTTGTTGTATTTCGTCTCCGTCGCGTAGATCTGCGAGACGTGCTTGACCACCTCGGCGAGCGCGCGGCCCCACGCCTCCGGATCGTCGAAGCCACGCCGGATCGACATGTAGAGCTCGCCGTCGTTCGCGACCGCGACGCGCATCAGCTCGTTGCCGCCGCGCTCGATCGCGGGCGGCGGAATGTTCAGGGCATTGAAGTTGGCCATAACGGAATAGAACCTGTTCCTACTGGTTGATCGCCTGCGTCGTCCCGGGATCGGTCGGCGCGTCCATCTCGGCATCGTAAAGCGCGCGGATGCGCTCGATCGTCTCGTCCTCGCGGAACTTGCCCTCGCCCGCATAGATGCGCGCGATGTGGCGCGTCACGTCGGCGAGCAGCATGCCCCAGGCTTCCGGATCGTCGAACGCGCGGCGCAGCGAGACGTGCAGCCCGCCCTCGACGATCGCGGCGCGCAACACTTCCACCCCGCCCTGCTCCAGCGCGCTCGGCGGAATGTGCAGCGCGTCGAAGACCGGATGGTTTTCGCGGTCC
>DATEKY010000400.1:0-4066 GCA_035277225.1 Xanthobacteraceae bacterium | reverse complement strand
CCGGACAGCCGGCCGATGCGCTCCGGCGGCACCAGCGACGGCATCATGGCGTTGTTGAACACGGCGGCGAACTCGACCCCGATCACGCCGATCGCGTAGGCGATGAGGATCAGCGGAATGACGCCGGCTTCGCCCGGCCGGCCGAACCACAGCAGGCACGATCCGAGCACCAGCAGCGCGCCGAACGCCGCGATCCACGGCTTGCGCTGCCCGCCGGCGTCGGCGACAGCACCGAGCACCGGCGACATCGCGGCGACGACCAGCCCGGCGCAGGCGGTCGCGAAGCCCCACATCGCCTGCCCCTCGACCGGATTGGCCGCGATGGCCGACGCGAAGAACGGCGCATAGACGAACGTGATGATCAGCGTGAAGAACGGCTGCGCCGCCCAGTCGAACAGGACCCAGCCGGCGATGGCGCGGCGCGAGACGTGACGGACCGGCTGCATCGGGCGGCTCTCGTTATCGGAGTGCAGTTTTCGGAGCACGCACTATGGTTGCAACGCCCACCGAGTATCGACGATCACAAGAATTGATTCGCGCGCGTTTGGCGAGTTGCCGTTACGGCGGCCCCGACGCGACCTGACCCGATTGACTCAAGACTAGCTCTTCACCAGGTCGCCGAGCAGGCTCGCCGCAACCGTGAGCTTCGACAGCGTGAGGCCCGAGCCCGCGATGCCGTGCACGGCGGTGCGGATGCGCTCCACGTCGCCGGCGCGCGGCGCGACCCACGCGTCGACCGCCTGCGGGCCGGTCGCGCCGTTGCCGACCATCTCGGCGGTGAGGCGCCGTTCGGAATCGCCGATCGAGTCGAGCGCACGGTCGAGCGCCAGACGGTCGAAATAATCCGTCACATTGATGCCGCGCGCCGCGCTCGCGATCCGGTCGAGCTGGAAGAACGCGTCGGCGGCAAAGTACGTGGCGGCGACGTCCTGCACCGCCTTGCCGGTGCGGTCGGCGACCGACACGATGTCCGGCGCGGCCGCGAGCGCCGGCAGGCTCGCGATGCGCCGCGCCAGATCCTGCGGCACCCCGGACTTGGTGAGGCTGTCGGCCCGCGCGGTCAGCGAGCGCGCGCCCTCCTCCGGCAGCAGGCGATCGAGCGAAGACGCCACCGCCTCGATGCCGGCGCGATAATGCTCGACCACCTCGGCGAGGCTCTTCGAGACATCCACGTTGCGCACGAACCACACGATGCGGTCGAGCAGGAGGTCTTCGACCGCAGCGTAGAGATCGAGCTGCAGCTTGCCCGGCACCTTGGTGTCGAGCGCGTCGATCGCGCTGTTGAGCGCGATCATGTCGTAGCTGTTGCGCGTCACGAAGAATGCCGCCGCGATCGTCGCGGGCGCAGCGCCGGTCTGGTCCGCGATGCGCACCGTGAACGCCGGCCCGCCGCGGTTGATCATCGAGTTGGTGAGCTGCGTCGAGATGATCTCGCGCCGCAGACGGTGCTGCTCGAGCGCATCGGGATAGCCCTCGACCAGCTCCTTCGGGAAATAGCGTGAGAGCTCGCGACCGAGATAGGGATCGTCCGGCACGCTCGACTCGAGCAGGTCGCCGTAGAGCGAGAGCTTCGCGTAGGCGAGCAGCACGGCAAGCTCCGGCCGCGTCAGCGCATGGCCGCGCTTGCGCCGCTCGCCGAGCTCCATGTCGTCCGGCAGGTATTCGACCGCGCGATCGAGCTCGCCGCGCGTCTCGAGCGTCTGCATCAGCCGCTGATGGAAGCCGAGATCGCCCACGCCGCGCCGCTGCGCCAGCGAGAGCGCGAGCGTCTGCTGGTAGTTGTTGCGCAGCACCAGCCGCGCGACCTCGTCGGTCATCTCGGCGAGCAGCGTGTCGCGCGCCTCGATCGAGAGTTTTCCGGCGACCATCGGAACGTTGAGCGCGATCTTGATGTTCACCTCGACGTCGGAGGTGTTGACTCCGGCCGAGTTGTCGATCGCATCGGTGTTGAGGCGGACGCCGCGCATGGCAGCCTCGACGCGGCCGCGCTGCGTCATGCCGAGATTGGCGCCCTCGCCCACCACCTTGGCGCGCAGCGCGGCGCCGGTGATTCGGATCGGATCGTTGACGCGGTCGCCGACCTGGTCGTCGGTCTCGGTCGAGGCACGCACATAGGTGCCGATGCCGCCGAACCACAGCAGGTCGGCGTTGAGCTTCAGGATCGCGGTCATCACCTGCTGCGGCGTGAATTTCTCGCCGTCGAGGCCGAGCAGCTTCGCGGCCTCCTCGCTCAGCACGATCTCCTTCGCCTTGCGCGAATAGATGCCGCCGCCGGCCGAGAGATAGTCCTTGTTGTAGTCCTGCCAGCTCGAGCGCGAGAGGTCGAACAGGCGCTGCCGCTCGGTGAAGCTGCGCTCCGGATCGGGGTTCGGGTCGATGAAGATGTCGCGGTGATCGAACGCGGCGACCAGCTTCGTGGTGCGCTCGCGCAGCATGCCGTTGCCGAACACGTCGCCCGACATGTCGCCGACGCCCGCGACCGTGAACGGCGTCGTGCCGATATCGACGTCCATCTCGCGGAAGTGGCGCTTGACCGCTTCCCACGCTCCGCGCGCGGTGATGCCCATCTTCTTGTGGTCGTAGCCGGCCGAGCCGCCGCTCGCGAACGCGTCGCCCATCCAGAAGTGATGGTCGAGCGAAATGCGGTTCGCCGTGTCGGAGAAGGTCGCCGTCCCCTTGTCGGCCGCGACCACCAGATAGGGATCGTCGGCGTCGTGACGCACGACGTTCTCCGGATGGATGACGCCGTCGGGTCCGAGATTGTCGGTGATGTCGAGCAGGCTCGAGATGAACACCGTGTAGGCGGCGGTGCCTTCCGACTGCACGGCGTCGCGCGGACCGGCCGGCAGCTGCTTCGGCACGAACCCACCTTTTGCGCCGACCGGCACGATCACGGCGTTCTTCACCTGCTGCGCCTTGACCAGGCCGAGCACCTCGGTGCGGAAATCCTGCGGCCGGTCCGACCAGCGGATGCCGCCGCGCGCGACCTTGCCGAAGCGCAGATGGTCGCCTTCGACGCGCGGCGAATAGACGAAGATCTCGTACAGCGGCTTGGGCAGCGGCAGGCCGTCGATCTTGCGGCTGTCGAACTTGATCGCGATCGTGGCCGCCGGCTGGCCGCCCTCGCCCGGCTGATAGAAGTTCGTGCGCAACGCCGACGTCACGGCGTTGACGAAATGGCGCAGGATGCGATCCTCGTCGAGGCTTTCGACGGCTTCGAGCGCGCTCTCGATCTCGCCGACCAGCGCCTTCTGCGCCTCTGCGCGCTCGTCCATGGTGACATCGAGCTTCGGATCGAAGCGCTGGTGGAACAGCTGCACGATCTGCGCCGCAATGCCGGAGTGGCGCCGCAACGTTGCCCACATGTAGTCCTGCGAGTAGGCGACGCGCACCTGGCGCAGGAAACGCGAGATCGTCCGCACCAGCGCGACGTCGCGCCATTGCGTGCCAGCGGTCAGCACCAGCGCGTTGTAGCCGTCGTTCTCGGCGCGCCCGCGCATCACCGCCATGAAGCAGGCCTCGAGCCGCGCCTTCAGCGCCTCGATGTCGAACGCTTCCCCGTCGGCGCGCTCCAGCATCATGTCGTGCAGCCATATCTCGGCCGCGCCGTCGCCCGGCTCGACCTTGAAGGTGCGCTCGTCCACCACCTTGAAGCCCATGTTCTCCAGGACGGGCACGCGTTCGGACAGCGGGATCGGGTTCTCGCGGCTCCACACCTTCAGGCCGGCGCAGGCCGCGTCGCCGTCGCGCCGGCTGTAGAAATCCGCGCCGAGCGGACGGATCGGCGAAAGGCTCTCGATCAGGCGGATATCGGCGATCGCGACCGGCGGCACATAGGCGTCGCGATAGCCGGCCGGGAACGCCTCGCGATAGCGGCGCGTGAGCTGCTGCGCCTTGATCGGGTCGTGCACCAGCGTGATCGCCTCGGCGAGCGCATCGGTCCAGGTGCGCACGAGCTGCTCGATCGCGCTCTCCAGCACAGCTCGTTCCGGATTGGGCGTCTCGCCCGCGTGGCGCGCGATGATGAAATGCACGCGCGCCAGCGAGCCTTCGGGAAAGGACGGAT
>DATEKY010000399.1:0-5517 GCA_035277225.1 Xanthobacteraceae bacterium | reverse complement strand
ACCGTGTGGATCAGCATCATCGGCGCGCGCATGCGCACGCCCGCGACCTCGGTCTCGAAGGCGCGCTCGTACTCGCCGTCGTAATGCGACACGTCGGTCGAGGTGCCGCCCATGTCGAAGCCGATCAGGCGCGAGAAGCCGGCCTCGCGCCCGGTCTCGGCGAGGCCGACCACGCCGCCGGCCGGACCCGACAGGATCGCGTCCTTGCCCTGGAATAGCTCGGCGGCGGTCAGCCCGCCCGAAGACATCATGAACATCAGGCGCGCGCCGGAATTCCTGGCGTCGAGCGCAGAGTCCACCTGCGCCACGTAGCGGCGCAGGATCGGCGACAGATACGCGTCCACCACGGTCGTATCGCCGCGGCCGACCAGCTTGATCAGCGGCGAGACCTCGTGGCTGACCGAAACCTGTGCGAAGCCCATTTGGCGCGCCAGATCGGCGACCGCCTTCTCGTGCTCGGGATACCGGTAGGCGTGCATGAACACGATCGCCACCGCCTTGATGCCGTCGGCGAGCGCCGCGTCCAGTTCCGTGCGCACGGCGGAAAGGTCGGGCGCGCGCTCGACCGTGCCGTCGGCGCGCACGCGCTCGTCGACCTCGACGACGCGCTCGAACAGCATCTCGGGCTTGACGATATGCTTGGCAAAGATCTTCGGGCGGTTCTGGTAGCCGACGCGCAACGCGTCGCGGAAGCCTTTGGTCGTGACCAGCAGCGTGCGGTCGCCCTTGCGCTCCAGCAGCGCATTGGTGGCGACCGTGGTGCCCATCTTCACGGCGCCGACGCGGCCGGCCGGGATCGCCTCGCCCTTCTGCAGGCCGAGCAGATCGCGGATGCCCTGCACGGCGGCATCGCGATAGGCTTCCGGGTTCTCGGAGAGCAGCTTGTGTGCGGTCAGCGTGCCGTCCGGCCGCCGCCCCACCACGTCGGTGAAGGTGCCGCCGCGATCGATCCAGAAGTCCCACGCCTCGTGCGCCATGTCCGCTCCCCGTTGCGGCGCAAGCAAAGCGCGCCGGCAGCATTCTGTCCAATCGCGATTTCGGATTGAGTTGGATAGGCTGATCCTATCAGGATGTCTCGCGCGCCACCTAGTGGTGCGATTGGAACGCGGAGGGTTAGCCATGCGAAGCAACGCGGCAGTCGCAAGCAGCGCGACGCTCGGCACCGGCCTCGACGTCCGCCGCGCGGCGCGCGCGGGGGCGCTCGATGCGCCGACGTCCGGTCTTGCGTACGGGTACGTGCAGGGCAATCTGGCGATCCTGCCGAAGGACCATGCCGAGGACTTCCTGCGCTTCTGCCAGGCCAACCCGAAGCCGTGCCCGCTGCTCGGCGTCTCCGAGCCGGGCGATCCCGCGATCCCGGTGCTGGCATCCGACCTCGACATCCGCACCGACATTCCGCGCTATCGCGTCTGGCGCGACGGCGCAGTGGTCGACGAGCCGCGCGACGTCGCAAGCGTATGGCGCGACGATCTCGTCAGCTTCGTGCTCGGCTGTTCGTTTTCGTTCGAGGAGGCGCTGCTCGCCGCCGACGTGCCGGTGCGCCACATCGAAAACGGCACCAACGTGCCGATGTATCGCACCAGCGTGCAGACCGCGCGGGCGGGGCGCTTCCATGGGCCGCTGGTCGTCTCGATGCGGCCGATGAAACCGGCGGATGCGATCCGTGCGGTGCAGATCACCTCGCGGCTGCCCTCGGTGCACGGCGCGCCGGTGCATCTCGGCTATCCGGAGCAGATCGGCATCAAGGACATCGCCAGGCCCGACTATGGCGATCCGGTGCCGGTCGGGCGGGACGAGCTTCCGGTGTTCTGGGCCTGCGGGGTGACGCCGCAGGCGGCGATCGCGGCCGCGAAAGTGCCGTTCGCGATCACGCACGCGCCCGGCTACATGCTGGTCACCGACCTGAAGAACGCGCAGCTCGCCATCTAGACCAGGGTGCGGCCCGGCTGCTGGCACGGGCCGTGCAGGCGATTTCCCATGCCGGCGGGTTTTCGTGCAGAGTAGGGGCGTCGCGCAACCTGGGGGGATCATGCTGCGCAAAGTGCTGGACGGACTTTATCTCGGCGCCGGCTATCTCGCCGGCGCGTTCATGGTCGCGATCTTCGCGCTGATGATGGCGATCTCGATCGGGCGCGAGATCAATTTCAACGTCCGGGCGGGCGACGACTTCGTGTCGTGGTGCATGGCCGCGATGGCCTTCCTCGGCCTCGCGCACACCTTCCGTCACGGCGAGATGATCCGCGTCGGGCTGATCATCGACCTGATCGAGGGGCGCAAGCGCTGGTACGTCGAGATATTCGCGCTGCTGATCGGGTGCGGCTTCATCGGCTTCTTCGCCTTCTACGCCGTGCAGATGAACTGGCAGTCCTGGCAGTTCAACGACATGTCGCAGGGCGTGGTCATCATCCCGATGTGGATCCCGCAGCTCGGCTATTCGCTCGGGCTGGTCATCCTGCTGATCGCGTTCGTCGACGAGCTGATCCATGTGCTGATGGGCGGCGAGCCGCGCTACGAGAAGCCGAAGCCGAAGACCGCCGAGGAGGTCGTCGAACAGGCGATCCAGAGCGGGGTGTAGGCGAGATGCTTGAACTGGTCGAAATCTCGCTGGTTCTGCTCGCGCTGCTGACGTTCCTGCTGTGCGGCGGCGTGTGGATCGCGGTGTCGCTGATGGCGGTCGGCTGGGTCGGCATGCAGTTCGTCGGCGGCAACATCCCGGCCGGTCCGGTGCTCGCCACCACGATCTGGGGCAACAGCGCCTCGTGGTCGCTCGCCGCGCTGCCGCTGTTCATCTGGATGGGCGAGATCCTGTTCCGCACCCGGCTGTCGGAGGAGATGTTCCGCGGGCTTGCGCCGTGGCTCAACTGGCTCCCGGGACGGCTGATGCACGTCAACGTGCTGGCGTGCGGCCTGTTCGGCTCGGTATCGGGCTCGTCGGCCGCGACCTGCGCGACGGTCGCCAAGATCGCGCTGCCCGAATTGAAGAAGCGCGGCTACGACGACACGGTCTCGCTCGGCTCGCTCGCCGGGGCCGGCACGCTCGGCATCCTGATTCCGCCCTCGATCACCATGGTGGTCTATGCGGTCGCCGCCAATGCCTCGATCATCCAGATCTTCCTCGCCGGCTTCCTGCCGGGCTTCCTCGTGATGGCGCTCTATTCCGGCTACATCATCGTCTGGTCGCTGCTCAATCCGGACAAGCAGCCGCCGCGCGAGCCGGCGATGTCGTTCCGGATGAAGCTGCGCGAATCCGCGCAGCTCGTCCCGGTGATGCTGCTGATCATCCTGGTGTTCGTGACGCTGATCGCCGGCTGGGCGACCGCGACGGAATGCGCCGCCTGGGGCGTGCTCGGCTCGCTCGCGATCGCCTGGTGGCACGGCTCGCTCAGCTGGGAGTCGTTCTGGCAGAGCGTGATGGGATCGACGCGCGTCACCTGCATGATCATGCTCATCCTCGCCGGCGCGTCATACATGTCGACCTCGATGGCTTACACCGGCATTCCGATGGCGCTGGCAAGCTGGGTCGACAGCCTGCAGCTCTCGCCCTATGCGCTGATCGCGGCGCTGACCGTGATGTACATCGTGCTCGGCACCGCCCTCGACGGTATCTCGATGATCGTGCTGACCACGGCGGTGGTCATTCCGATGATCAAGCAGGCCGGCTTCGACGTCGTCTGGTTCGGCATCTTCGTCGTGCTGGTGGTCGAGATGGCGGAGGTGTCGCCGCCGGTCGGGTTCAACCTGTTCGTGCTGCAGACCATGTCGGGCAAGGATTCCAACACGGTCGCGCGTGCGTCACTGCCGTTCTTCTTCCTGCTGGTCGTCGCGGTTGCGCTGATCACGATATTTCCTAGTATCGTGATGTCCGTGCCGCGGTATTTCTATCCCGCGTAACCAAAAAGAGGCGTCAACAATGAAACCTTCCAAGTCGATGTTCTGGCTCGCGCTTGCGGGCGCACTCGCGTTCGCGGCGCCTGCCGCCGCGCAAACCAAGTGGAACCTGCCGGCCGCCTATCCGGCCGACAATCCGCATTCCGAAAACCTCGTGCAATTCGCCAAGGACGTCGAGGCGGCAACCGGCGGCAAGCTGCAGATCCAGGTGCATGCCAACGCCTCGCTGTTCAAGGCGCCGGAGATCAAGCGCGCGGTGCAGACCGGACAGGCGCAAATGGGCGAACTGCTGCTCTCGATCCACGAGAACGAGGACGCGGTCTACGGCATCGACGTGGTGCCGTTCCTGGCGGTCAGCTTTCCGGACGCGATGAAGCTCTACAAGGCGTCGAAGCCGGCGATCGAAAAGAAGCTCGCCGCGCAGGGCATCATGCTGCTGATGGCGGTGCCATGGGCGCCGCAGGGCATCTACGTGAAGAAGGACCTGAACACGATCGACGACATGAAGGGCCTGAAGTGGCGCGCCTACAACGTCGGCACCGCGCGCATCGGCGAGATCGTCGGCGCACAGTCGGTGACGGTGCAGGCGGCCGAACTGCCGCAGGCGCTCGCGACCGGCGTGGTCAATTCGTTCATGTCGTCGGGCGGCACCGGCTACGACTCCAAGGTCTGGGAGTCGCTCACGCACTTCTACGACACGCAGGCCTGGATCCCGAAGAACTACACCATCGTCAACAAGGCGGCGTTCGACGGGCTCGACAAGCCGACGCAGGAAGCGATCCTGAAGGCCGCGGCGACCGCGGAAGCGCGCGGCTGGAAAGCCTGGCAGGACAAGTCGGGCTGGTATCTCGACCAGCTCAAGGCCAAGGGCATGAAGGTGCAGGCCCCGAGCGACGCGCTCGCCACCGGCTTCAAGAAGGTCGGCGAGCAGCTCACCCAGGACTGGCTGAAGAAGGCCGGCGCCGACGGGCAGTCGATCGTCGACGCGTACAAGAAGATGTGACGAGCGGCCGTCATCCTGAGGTGCGAGCCGCGCTTGCGGCGAGCCTCGAAGGATGGCGACACCGCGCCCTTCGAGGCCCGCGCATGAAGAATGCGCGGGCACCTCAGGGTGACGGAGAGTGACATGCCCCTCGGCGTCCTGATGCTCGACACGCGCTTCACGCGCTTCGTCGGCGACATCGGCAACCCGCAAAGCTACGGCGAGCCGACCCTGTTCGAGGTCGTGCGCGGCGCGACGGTCGACAAGGTCGTGCCGGCGAAGGCGCCGCCGCTGATCGAGGATTTCGTCGCGGCCGGCAACCGGCTGATCGCACGCGGTGCCGACGCGATCACGACCGGCTGCGGCTTTCTCGTGCTCAACCAGGCCGAGCTCGCCGCGCGCCTGTCGGTGCCGGGCGCGACCAGCGCGCTGCTGCTCATCCCGACGCTCACGAAGCTGCTGCCGGCGGGCAAGCGGCTCGGCGTGCTGACCTTCTCGGCGCGCGATCTGACGCCGGCGCATTTCGTCGCGGCGGGCGCGCCAGCCGATACGCCGGTCGGAGGCGTGCAGCAGGACGGCGTGTTCCAGAGCGCGATCTACGAGCAGCCGTGCGACGACAGCATTGCGGCGCGGGAGGCGGAGGTTGT